>NZ_JBDGQQ010000138.1:0-37078 GCF_042218895.1 Salinibacter sp.
GAGCAGAAAATAACGAGAGCCAGTCATAACTGTGGAATTCTGTAGTCTGCATAACATATCTTATCTGGATCCATTCCGTGTTACATCACGGAAGCGTTCGGCATAATACGAAACCGGAATCGGCATAACTCCTGTCAAGTCAAGTAGTTATCGAATCCGCAATGAGCGATAAGCCGAACGCTTCCGCATAACACGTTATGACGACGGTCCCGAATGTGTCTTGAGGATACAGTGTCGTTTGATGAGAGTCAAATTCAGGACCTCACCTGCACATTCAGACTCCGCCCCCCATGTCTACCGCTTCCGATCACTCGTCGACCCTCCTCAGTCGCGTCCGGGCCGCCTGCCAGCGAAAGGGCTATAGCTACCGCACGGAGCAGTCCTACACCCGCTGGATCGTCCGCTACGTAAAATACCACGATACCACGCATCCCCGCGACCTGGAAAAGGCCGAGGTTCGCGCGTATCTGTCCGACCTCGCCACCGAGCGGAACGTGGCCGCCTCCACCCAGAATCAGGCGCTCAACGCTCTCCTGTTCCTGTATCGGGACGTGCTCGGTCGCGATTGGGACGAGGTGAACGACTTCGACCGGGCGAAGGAGCCGGATCGGCTGCCCGTCGTCCTCACGCCGGAGGAGGTCCAGGCCCTTCTGGGAAACATGGAGGGCCCGAACGGGCTCGTCGCGCACCTGCTTTACGGGGCGGGACTCCGGCTCTCCGAGGCCCTCCGGCTGCGCGTGAAGGACCTCGACTTTGACTACGAGCAGATCCTCGTCCGGCAGGGAAAAGGGAAGAAGGACCGATGCACGCTGCTCCCCACCACCCTCAAAACGCCCCTTCGCCGCCAGCTCCGGAAGAGCCGGACGGTCTGGGAAGAGGACCAGGAGGCCGGCTACGGCACCGCGTCGATGCCAACGGCCTTGGAACGCAAGTCCCCAAACGCGGCCGACGAGTGGGGCTGGCAGTACGTCTTCCCGTCCCAGTTCCGGTCGGAGGACCCGAGAAGCGGCAACGTCAAGCGCCACCACCGGTCTCCCTCGGCGGTCCAGAAGGCCGTGAAGCGCGCGGTCCGGGCGACCGACATCACCAAGTCCGCCAGCTGCCATACGCTTAGGCATTCATTCGCGACCCACCTTCTGGCGCAGGGCACCGACATCCGCACCGTGCAGGACCTGCTCGGGCACGACGACCTCCGCTCCACGCAAATCTACACCCACGTGCTCCAGAACGGGCAGGCCGGCACACGAAGTCCCCTGGACGCCATCGCGTAGCGCGGAATGAGACGACCGGAGCGCCCTTGGAACGCGTTCTTTTGCGCTCGGTCTCCTTCGCTCCCACAAAAACCCGGCGAAACGCCCATACTCTACCTTTCGGGACGTCGGGTCGCTCCGTAGATTGGACGTACGCACTACCCGGGACGCCCAAACCAGCCTGCCTCTCTATGAAGGACTACCTCCAGACCCAGCTCCGCCGCGTCCTCGACACGTTCGAAGCCGTGCCGGACGACTTCGAGATTGAACTCGAAGCCCCGGACCGCCCCGAGCACGGCGACCTCGCCACCAACACGGCCCTTCGCCTCGGCAGCGTGCTCGACGACAACCCGCGCTCGATTGCCGACACCTTGGCCGAGCGACTGCGAGAGCAGGTCGACCCGGCCCGGATCCAGAGCGTAGAGGTGGCCGGGCCCGGCTTTATCAACGTCCGGTTCGCACAGGACTACCTTTTCGAGGGCCTCGCCGATCTGCTGGCCGAAGGGGACACCTTCGGCCAGACCGACGCTGGGGCGGGACAGCGCGCCCTCGTCGAGTACGTGAGCGCCAATCCCACCGGCCCGCTCACCGTCGGCCATGGCCGCAATGCCGTCCTCGGCGACACCATCGCCACCTTGCTGGCGTGGACGGGCTACGACGTGACCCGCGAGTACTACTACAACGACGCCGGACGGCAGATGCGCGTGCTCGCCCAGTCGGTGCGGGCCCGCTACGAAGAGATCGTCGCCGATGGCGTGCCGACCAAGACTCTCACGCTCGACGACGATACGACCGTGGAGGTGCCCGAGCGCTTCCCTGAGGACGGATACCTCGGGCAGTACATCGTCGACATCGCCGGGCAGGTGGTCGAGAAGCACGGCGCCTCCCTCCTTTCGACCGACTCCCTGGCCCCCTTCCGGGACGCCGCCGAGGACGCCATTCTTGCCGGGATCGAAGGGACGCTTCATCGTCTCAACGTCGAGATGGACTCGTTCGTCAACGAGCGCGACCTCCACGAGGAGGGAACGGTCGACGAGGTGCTCGACGGACTCGACGAGGCCGGCTATACCTACGAAGAGGACGGAGCCCTCTGGTTCGAGACGACTGAGTTTGGCAAAGACGAGGACACGGTCCTCGTGAAACAGAGCGGCGAGCCCACCTACCGCACGCCCGATATTGCGTACCACACCACGAAGTTCGAGCGTGGCTACGACCTGATGGTCGACGTCTTTGGGGCCGATCATCACGCCACCTACCCGGACGTGCTCAGCGGGCTCGACGTGCTGGGCTACGATACCGACAAGGTGGAGGTCGTGCTCTACCAGTTCGTCACCCTGGTGCGGGGTGACGAGCCGGTAAAGATGAGCACGCGGCGCGCCAACTACGTGACGCTCGACGACCTCATCGATCAGGTGGGGGCGGACGTGACGCGGTTCTTCTTCCTCATGCGCTCGCCGGACACGCACCTGAACTTCGACCTGGAGCTGGCCGAGGAGGAGAGCAAGAAAAACCCGGTCTTCTATCTGCAGTACGCCCACGCCCGCATCTGCTCCATCATCGACAAGGCGGAGGAGGTGGGCTTTTCCTACGAGGCGGACGCGGACCTCTCGCTCCTGACGCACGAAGATGAGATCGCCCTGATCAAGGCGCTGCTCCGCTTTCCCCAGGCGCTGCAGAACGCCGCCGATGCCCGGGCCCCGCACTTTGTGCCCAATTATCTTCGGGATGTGGCGACGGCGTTTTCGCAGTTCTACGACAACTGCCGCATCATCGGCGAAGAGAAGGCCCTTGCCTCCGCCCGGATGCACCTCGCCCTCGCCACGAAGACCGTGCTCAAGAATGGACTTACAGTCCTCGGCATCTCGGCCCCGCGGAACATGTGATCGTGGACGGGAGGAATTGCGGGACCGTCTGTCGCACGAGTGCAGCCCGCAGGAGGAGCCGGGAGGGGTCGACGATGGCTGCCCCCCGGTCCCGAAGCATCACTGAGCGACCGACGGATCATCGGTCGGGCGGTCGATAGCGGCCGCGTCGAGAATGGAGTTCAATTCCAGCATGGCCACTGCCCCGTCGAGCAATGCATCGAGCCGCAGGACCTGGTCGGAGTCGAGGACGACAGTCGGGTGCCCCTCCACGCGCAGTTGCCACCGGCAGTCCCGTTCACAGTGATAGACTTCGCTTGCCAGCGAGCACGTTGTTTCCCGCAGGGCAGGCACGTCCGACGGCTCCAGGACCCAGTGGTTGTTCCCAAGGACGAGCCGAACGCGGCCTTGCGACGTCCACTCCGCGGATCCGTGGTCGGTGGTGAAGAGGTCTGAGGTCTCAAACGAAGCAGGTGTCATAGAAAGCGAGGCGTGCTGCGAGTGGAGACTGCATCCGCCTATTTAGATCGAATGTAAACAAATAAGGTTTCCGGACTCGGAAACCGCGCCTGTAAAGGTTGAACAAAGCCTTGAACGCAACGAGTCCAAATCGCTTGGTACAGTGTCACGATTTTTATTCCGACCTGCCTTCCCCGCATGCTCCTACAGATCCACTGGGACGTCAACCCGACGATCTTCCGTCTGGGCCCCCTGGCGCCGCGCTGGTACGGACTGCTGTTCGCGCTGGGCTTCCTCATTGGCTTTTACCTGATGCGGCATGTTTTTCAGCGCGAGGGCAAGCCGGAAGAGGACCTCGACTTCTTGCTCTTCTATCTGCTGGGTGGAACCATCCTCGGCGCCCGTCTGGGACACATTCTGTTCTACGCCCCCGGCTACTACCTCAGCAACCCCGTCGAGATTCCGCAGATTTGGGAGGGCGGCCTTGCCAGCCATGGCGGGCTCATCGGCGTCGTGCTCGCCATCTGGATCTACTGCCAGCGGCGCGAGGGGCAGCCCTTCGTGTGGCTCCTCGATCGTCTCGCCGCCCCCGTGGCTCTTACCGGCAGCTTCATCCGGCTGGGCAACTTCTTCAACTCGGAAATCCTTGGGCTGCCTACCGATCTGCCCTGGGGCGTGGTCTTTGAGCGGGCGGCCCGTCTGCGGAGGGGCGTCGAAGCGGTCCCCCTTCATCCGGTCCAGCTCTACGAGTCCATCTGCTACGCCCTCACGTTCGTTCTTCTGTGGTGGCTGTACCAGCGGTGGGGGGCCGACACCCCTCGCGGGCTGCTTGTGGGGCTCTTCTTTGCGCTCATCTTCGGCGTGCGCATCGTGTTGGAGGTGTTTAAGCGACAGCAGATTCACTTCGGGACGCCTCTTCCCCTCGGCATGAGCATGGGCCAGCTTCTCAGCATTCCGGCCGTGGCGGTGGGCCTGTGGCTGGTGTGGCGGGCCCTCCGCTCGACGTCAATCTCCCCCGAGACCTCGTCCGCATAGCCGTGAGGACGGCCGCTTTTTCCAGGAGATATCTCCGTGGAGCAGCCCCCCTCCAGACAATCCCCAGACGAGGTGACGGGGAGGGAGGGCCTTTCATTTCGGGGCCACAACTGGTTCCTTACCCGTGCTGCCTCCTTCACGACTGATCTCCACGGCATGCTCCGGCACGTCTCTCAGCCCTGGTTGCTTCCGCTCCTCCTCGTGCTGCTCGTTGGCCTGTACATGGGGACCTCTGGCTCCCCAGCGCGGTCCGGCGCGGCGGCGGATACGACCGACGTCTTCATGTGGACGGGGGCCAGCAACGTGCTGGCTCACGACTCGGTGCTGTTTCGGACCCAGCTTGCGTTCGCGGAGCGGCAGGGCATTATCCCCTACGAGTCGGGCATCCACAGCCCGGCCGACCTTCGGCGCTTCCTGGCGGCCTGCCGCAGGGCTGGCATCGAGCGCACCTGGATCGAAATTGGGCCGGACAGCGGCGTCTCAGTGAAATCATTCGCGACCGACTCTTCGGCCCGCCGGTCTACCCTGGAGCGGTTTCGGGCACTGGCGCGGACGTACAAGGCCCAGAACCCGGCGGCTGCCCACGTCACCATTTTCGATGAGGCCCCGCTCGGCGCCTTCGATCCGGCCAATGAGAGCGGCTACACGGCTCGGGTCGAGGCCTTCCGGCGGTACGGTCCGAAAGCTTTCGCCCACATGTACCGCGCTTTCAAGAACGTTATGCCCTCCGCGCAGGTGGGCGTCTTTCTCCACCATCCCCACAACGCCTCGCGGGAGATGGCCGGCCCGCACACGTTCGTGGATTCGTTCATGGCCGCGGCCGAGGCCCGCGACGCGACGCCTGACTTTATCTACTCGGACGTGTACCGGGGCTATTTCAACCGTGGCTACGGGGTGGAGGCGACCAACGATTACATCACCGATGTCGTGCGGCACACGAACGAGGTGGCCGAGCGGTACGGCGCCGAGGCGCACCACCTGGGACAGACGCACACCATTAAGCTCGGGTACACGCCCAGTCAGTGGGAAATCGACACCAACGTGCGGGCCATGCTCCGCGGCACCCCGGACGGCCTGGGCTGGTACTGGCCCAATTATGCCTCGACGAACTACACGAAGGGGCCTGACGGCACGCCCCAGCCGGAGGGCTACGATGTGTCGTTCAATCCGTTCGTGCCGAACAGCTGGGGCAAAATGGGACCGGCCGGGTCGCTCTTCGCGACCTCGCGCGACCGGTTCGTGTACGCGTACCTGCGCCTGCTGGAGGCCACCGGTCGCCTCACGCCGTCTAAGCGATTTGACCTTTGGCTTTATGGCCACGACTTCGATCACGTGGAGCACACGGTGTACGTTCGTCCTGCGGGCAGCTCGACCTGGACGTTCATCGGGGCCATCAATCCACAGCGGGACCGGGAGGGGTACGTGGACGACGCCCGGTCCCAGTATATCTACTCGGCCGACGACCGCTGGCACGCCGTTGTCTTCCACGGCCTGCGCCGGGCGGACCTTCTCGCCGGCAATGCCGACGGGGGCGCGCGGTTAGAGGTAAAAATTGAGTCCCGAGCCGGCAGCGACACGTCCGCCCTCGGGGCGGTCTACGCGCTGCCGTACCGTGCTACGCGCCACTACGTGACCGAATCGAAGGCGACCTCCCTGATCGAACAGCAGCCCCGGTGGATGGCCGTTAACAGTATAGCCCACCACACGCGGCCCGTGCCCGACACTCTTCGGCGGGGCAGGTCTCCCACCTACACGCTCTCGGCCGATGCTCCCCTCGATACGGCCCGCATCCACTCGTGGCGGCGGCGTCTTTCGAAGTAATCGCCCCGTATTCGAGATGCCTCGTTCGTCCCACAGTCGGTTGCTTGCCCTCGTCGCCGTGCTGGGCACTGGCGTGCTTGTCCTGGGCACACTGCTGTTCGCTGTTGACGCCTCTCCGGAACGGACCTCGTCTCCCGGCGTGTCCTGGGTCCCCCCCGTCGAGGTGGCCTCTGGGGACGCCTATCGGGGGCCCTGGCGCATGAACGAGTCGGACTGGAATTTCGTCGACGACCCGACCGTGGCCCTCGCCGACGACGGCACCGCCGGCGTGGTCTGGACCAATCACGTCGAGCAGGATCTGTTCTTCCGCGCCTACGGGCCCGAGGGGACGGCGCGACAGGCGACGCCGGTGAACGTGTCCCAAACCCCGGACACCTTCTCCTGGCTCCCGCGTATGGTCTTCCCGGAAGACGACGCGGGCACTGTGTACGTGCTCTGGCAGGAGATCATCTTCTCCGGCGGGACACACGGGGGCGAGATCCTGTTTGCCCGATCGCAGGACGGAGGGCAGACGTTCAGCGATCCCCACAATCTTTCGACCTCTGAGGCTGGAGACGGGAAGGGCCGACTGACTGAGAAGCTCTGGCACAACGGAAGCCTGGACCTTGCCGTCGGCCCGGAGGGCGCGATCTACGCGGCGTGGACCGAGTACGAGGGACGCCTCTGGGTGCGCCGGTCCACCGACGGGGGCGCACACTTCTCTGATCCTCGGCACGTCACCGGGAGCAACACCGAACCGGCCCGCGGACCCGCCCTGGCTGTGGGCCCTGGGGGAGCGGTGCACCTCGCGTGGACTGTGGGCGAGGACCCGTCCGCGAACATCCACTACACCCGATCGCGGGAGGCCTGGGACGCATTCGCTCCTCCACGTACCGTTGCCACGAGCGATGGGCACGCGGACGCCCCGAAGCTTGCGGTGGACAGCACCGGAACCGTCCACATGACGTACGCCGAGAGCCCGACCGGCCCCCTCCGGCAGTATCGTATTCAGTATACCCGCGCTCCGGACGAGTCGTCTTCGTTCAGGACGCCTACGGTGGTCTCTTCTCGGCAGCCGGATACCTACGAGAGCGCCCACTTCCCCTACATGCGCGCAGGCCCCAGTGGGACTCTCCACGTACTTTGGGAACTCTACCGCGATTCCCGGGGCCGCCCGCGGGCGCTCGGGTACACCCACTTGCGCGACAGGGACAGTACGTTCGCCCCGGCGTCGGTCGTGCCGGGAAGTGCGGATTCAGAAAACGGCTTTAACGGAAGCCAGCAGGGCCTGCTCATGGAAAAGCTTGCCGTCAACGACGCGGGGGAGCTTGCCGTCGTCAACAGCACGTTCAAGCGGGGAGAAGCGAGCCATATCTGGCTCTACCGCGGGCAGGCTTCGGGCCGGTGACGCCACGTTCTGGAGCGCAAGTGACTTTACTTCATCACGTTGCGGCCTATGGATTGTCCAACGAGAGACAAAGCGAAGTCAGCGAGGAGCCCCGCTCGCAGAATACGACTCGCCGAGCACGGGGCTTTCCCGCTGCTTCCACGTACTAGCTTCCGAAGTCGGAAGGCAGAGGAAACACTTGGGGCGAGAAGCGGCAACACGAGGTAGTGCCATTTCGTATCGTGAGATCTTATGGCCGAGCCCTCCTCCGAATGTTGCATGATTAAGTGATCCCGATCCCGCCCGGTGCGGTCTACGGGACGCCTCCAACTTAAGCCTGTAGACCTCCCACCCGGGATTGAGGCCCCTGCCCGACCTCCTCCGTCGACGGTACTGGGGTTCCACTAGAACCGAGCACCACCCGCGGCTTTCTATGAGCGGCACTGACGACGCTGTTGCTTCGCGCCCACGCAAGCGCCTTGCTGTGTTTGCGGGGGCGTACAACCATATTGCCGACGGGGTGGCCCTGACGCTCAACAATCTGGTGGACTACCTCGAACGGCAGGAAATTCCGGTTCGCGTGTTCGCGCCGACGGTCGAGGATCCGGCCCTAGATCACGCCGGAACCCTGGTTCCCGTGCCGTCGGTCCCATTTCCCGGTCGCTCGGAGTATCAGTGCTCGCTGGGCCTGACGCCTTCGCTTCGGGCGGAGCTGAGGGAATTCAATCCCACGCTGTTCCAGATTTCTACCCCCGACCTTCTCGGCCTGCAGGCCCTGTACTACGCCCGATCCAGGGACATCCCGGTTGCCGGGACGTACCACACGCACTTCGCGTCGTACCTCAAGTATTACCACCTGGACCTGCTGGAGCCGGTGGTGTGGGCCTACCTGCGCCACTTCTACCAGCGATGCGACCACGTCTACGTCCCGACGAGGGCCGTGATGGACGTCCTCCGGCGCCGGGGCATCGAGGATGGCATGCGGCTCTGGCAGCGGAGCGTCGACACCGAACGGTTTCATCCAGCTCGCCGCTCCATGACGTGGCGGGACGCACACGGGATCGGCGAGCAGGAAGTTGTGGTGGCGTTCGTGAGCCGGCTCGTCTGGGAAAAGGGACTCGACACGTACGCCGAGGTCGTTGAGCGCCTCGAGCAGGAGGGGGTTCCCCATCGCAGCCTCGTCGTGGGGGACGGCCCCGCCCGTGAGGAGTTGGAGGACCGCCTCCCCAACACGGTCTTCACCGGGTACCTGCGCGGCGACGAGCTGGCCCGGGCCTACGCCTCCGCGGATGTGTTTCTCTTCCCCAGCGACACGGAAACCTTCGGGAAGGTGACCCTCGAAGCCATGGCCTCCGGGCTCCCCACGGTGTGCGCCGATGCGGCGGGCAGCCGGGACCTTGTGCGGGAGGGCGAAACGGGCTGTCTCTGCCCGCCGGGCGACGCGGACTCGTTCACCGACTGCGTGCGCCAACTCGTCCGCGACGGGGCCCGGCGTGAGCGGATGGGCACGGCGGCGTTCGAGCGCGCCCAGGCGTTCGCCCGGGACAAGATTATGGCACAGGTCGTCCGCCACTACGACGAAATTTTGGGGATCCGGGACGAACCGTCAGCGAGTGACGCCCCACGCGACTCCTCGGCCCACCTCACTGAGCAGAAGGGCTGAACGGCTGGGGCCCCCGGTGCGCTCTTCATTTCTGGCACTCATTCGACCCCTGCCATGGCTCGCGTGTCCGACGCGCTCCCCGACTTTTTCGTGCTCGGGGTTGCCAAAAGTGGAACGACCTCCCTGCACCACTATCTCCGGCAGCATCCGGCCCTCTATCTTCCGTACGTGAAAGAGCTTCACTTCTTCGACGGCGACGACGAACGATTTGCGTCGGGCCTCGATCGGTACCTCCAGTATTTCTCGGACGCCGGTCCCCGCCTGGTCGGCGAGGCCACGCCGTCCTACTTCCGACACGTCGAGGTGGCCGCAGAGCGTATGCGCCAGCTGTACGACACGGATCCGCCCCGCTTTCTGCTCCTCCTCCGCGACCCGGTGGAGCGGGCCTACTCCCACTACCTGCACAACGTCTCAGAGGGGCGGGAACCGCTCTCGTTCGAGGCGGCCCTCCGGACCGAGCAGGGCAATCCGGAGGAGCGTTGGGAGGAATGGAAAGGATACTTCGCCGACGGGGTTTACGCCGATACGTTGGTCAGATGGTTCGACACGTTTCCGGAGGAGCGCTTCCGTATATTGCTCTCCGCTGAGCTGAAGCAGGACACGGACGCTGCGCTGCGCAACGTTTTTCGGTTCCTCGGGGTGGACCCAGACGTTGAGGTGGACACCGACGCGCAGCTCAACCGAACTGGGGAACAGCAGAGCCGCGTCCTCGGAACTCTCCTCTCCTCCCTCCCCTCCGGACTCCGGACGCTGGCGGAGCGCTGGACCCCAGAGCCGGCTCGCCTCTGGGTGGAGCAGTTTGTCCGACGGCGGAGCACGGGGGACGCGTCGGACCGGCCCTCCCTCGACCCGGCACTCGAACGGGAGCTCCGAGCGCGCTACGCCCCCCACGTCCGACGGCTCGAAGCCCTGATCGATCGCGACCTCTCGGCGTGGCTGCCCCGCTCTAACCAGCGCAGCGCCGAACCCGAAGACCCGTCTGCCTGAAGAGGTCGCCGAGAGGACGATTCGCTCCCCGCACTTCAGATTGCTCTTGTCGCCGATGTCGTCCTCTACGGGTTCCTCATCCAGTGAGACCGACGCCGCAGAGCAGGTCTCCGTGGAGGAGCAGTCCAGCGCCGTGTCTGCGGGCCAGATTGTCACCTGGCTCCTCGTGAGTCTTCTTGCGCTGGGGATCATTGGCTACTTTACGTTCGATCCCGACGCGTTCCGCCAGACGGTACAGGAGGCGCGGCCGTTGCTGCTGGCGACCGCCGTGGTGATGGCGCTGTCCCGGATCGGCTTTGGTGGGTTGCGGCTGAGCTACGTGTCGCAGGGCCGTCTCGACCTGGCCAGCGGGACGCGGGGCCAGCTTGCCTGGTACTTTTTCGCGAACGTGACCCCCACCGTAATCGGAGGGGCCCCCGTAGCCACCTTCTACGTCGCCCGCGACGGGGACATCCCGGTGGGAGAGTCGGCGGCGCTCATGTTCTTCTGCATGCTTCTGAACTGGTTCTGGTTTCTGGTTGCCATCCCCCTTCTGGTCGGGGCCGGCTTCGCCGTCGATTTGCTCCCCGAAGCGGCAGGGGCCTGGGGATTTTGGACCCTCCTCGCCTGCCTCGGCGCCCTGTTTCTGTGGGGCATCGCGTTTACCTACTTCATGCTCGTGCGCCCGCGCCACCTTGTGGGGCTCGTCGACTGGTGCCTTCAGTGGCCTCTCCTCCGGCGCTTTCGAGACCGCGGCATGCGGGAGGTGCGCTCCTATTTTCGTCGGGCAAAGCGGCTCGGAACGCAATCCGTGTCGTTTTACGGATGGGGCTTCCTCCTCACGGCCATGATCTGGATCGCCCGATATGCCGTCATCGTCTTCATCGTGCGGAGCATGTACGCGGCGGACGTGCTTCTTCTCTTCCTCCGATCGGCCGCGACGATGCTCGTGGGACTGCTCATGGTGACACCGGGCGGCTCCGGGGGCCTGGAGGGATTGTACGCCCTCTTCATCGGTCCGCTCATGCCCGAGACCCTGATGGCCCCCACCCTCTTCGTGTGGCGCCTGCTGGACTACTACCTGTTCGTCGCCCTGGGGGCCTACCTCTTCCTGTATCAGATCCAGTCCCCGGCGTCCTCAACGGCGTCCTCCCCCGAATCGAAGGTCCCCCCTTCGTCGGAGGGCCAGGAGCCTACTCAGCCGCAGTCGGGCTGACCATCAGGTACAGGATCGGATCGCCGGTCCGCGGCACGTTCAGTCGAAGGGTCTCGCCCGAGGGCCGCTTCGCCTTGGCAAGGAGCGATCGGGCGCCGGACACGTAGTCGATTCTCTCGACGGTGTAGGCCCGATCGGCCCGCAGGCCCTCCACCCGCACCTCGATGCCGGATTGGCCCTGGCCCCCAAATTCGATGCCGGGCCGGTCGAGCCAGGCGGCCACGAGAATCCGTTCACCGACCCGAAACGGATACGTCGGGAAACGCACGGGCGGAAAGTGGTTGGCTGCCTGCGGGGTGTCATTGAGCCCGAACCCAACGGTCACTCGTCCGCCGTACGGACCTACCGAGTCGGCGCTCGTGACGAGAGTCGAGACGGTCTTCAGGGCCCGTCCCACGCGCGACACGCGGTGCGAGTCGGCCCCCGTCGCGAGCAGGTTGGTGCGACGGAGCATCCCTTCCTCGCTCGGCGTCTTCTGGGCGATATGGTACCAGAAGACCTTGTACTGGTCTCGGGTCCGCCAGCCATGCCGCAGGGCCCAGTGCAGGATGGGTAGGGTGTAGCGTGGCACCCACTGCGCGTAGGGCGGCTGCTCCCAGGGCTCGAGCGCCACGAAGCCGGCCGTGCCGGCCTCGGTGGCCGTGAGGCCTGCCTCTGTGTTCCAGACGCCCTCGATGCGGCCGGGGCGGATCCAGTTCTGGTAGAGGTGCTCGTACACCGGCATCATTGACGTGCCGTACGGCATGGAGTGGGGGACCACGTCGCCCTTCCCGTAGTGGACCGATACGATGTCGATGTGCTTCCAGGCATTGTGATAGTGAAGCCACCGGTCGAGGTCCTTGATGGCAGAGGCCGCGTTGCGCTGATGCCGCGCGGGCCGCTCCTCGGGCGGCCAGATGTCCATGGGCCACTCCAGGGTGTAGGACGGCGCCACGACCTTCCGCCCGTGCTCGTGGATCACCTTCGCCGCCGGGATGAGGAGGCGGTCGACGTACGCCTTGTAGTTCGTGTCGGCGTTCAAGAACCAGTCGATGTTCGGCTCATTCCAGATCTCGATGTAGTTGGCTTCGGGATGACGCTCAACGATCGCCTCCACGTAGTCTTTCCAGGCCGAGATTGCTTTTTCCGTGGGGGGATAGTGCCGCACGCTCACGGCGCTCGTGTCATCTTTCGTGGACGCCCAAGCCGGCAGGTTGCTGAGAACCGGCATCACCCGCACCTTGTGCGCCCGTGCCGACTCAAACAGGCGATCTGAGGTCGTGAAGTCGTACGCCGTGTCGGGGGCCGACTGATGGGCGTGCCACCGCACGCCGTTTCGGCTCCACCGAACCCCCACGTCGTCGGCGTAGTGCATGTCGCTGGCCCCTAGATGGACGGCCCCAAAGAAGTGCTCCACGAACGCGCTCGGCACGCGCTGGGCCGATGCGGGAAGGGAACTCGCTGCGAGCACGAGCAGACCGGCAACACACTTGGCGACTATAAGCAGGGGGTGACGGGGAGAGAGCATGATCTGTGCCGGAGATACTCCTAATAGAGGAAGCGGGCCTTGCGGAATTTCAGGAGGGACCCCGCTCGAGTACGCACGGATCGGTGCGGAAGGGACCTTCATTCTGCGCACCTGTTCAGTAGTGCCAGGGCACGTCGGACCAGTCCGGCTCCCGGTCTTCGAGGAAGGCGTCGCGGCCCTCCTGTGCCTCGTCGGTCATGTAGGCCAGGCGGGTGGCCTCCCCCGCAAACACCTGCTGCCCCACCATGCCGTCGTCCACCGCGTTGAAGGCGTACTTGAGCATCCGGATGGCCGTGGGGCTCTTGCCGTTGATGGTTTCCGCCCAATCGAGCGCCGTGGATTCGAGCTCGTCGTGCGGCACCGCTTCGTTCGCCATGCCCATCTCGACGGCCTCCTCGGCGGAGTAATTCTTGCCGAGAAAGAAAATCTCCCGCGCCTTCTTCTGCCCCACCTGCCGCGCCAGCAGCGCGGAGCCAAAGCCCCCGTCGAAGCTGGCCACGTCGGGATCGGTCTGCTTGAACGTGGCGTGCTCGCGGCTGGCGAGGGTGAGGTCGCAGATCACGTGCAGGCTGTGCCCGCCGCCCACGGCCCACCCCGGCACCACAGCGATCACCACCTTGGGCATGAACCGGATGAGGCGCTGCACCTCCAGGATGTGCAGGCGGCCCGGACGCTCCTCGTCGGGAGCACCCTCCTCGTCCTCGTACTGGTAGCCGTCTTGGCCCCGAATGCGCTGGTCGCCGCCGGAGGAGAAGGCCCACTTGCCGTGCTTCTGGGACGGGCCGTTGCCCGTGAGGAGCACGCAGCCGACGTCGGCGCTCTGGCGGGCATGGTCGAGCGCCTGGTACAGCTCGTCCACCGTCGGCGGGCGGAAGGCATTGAGCACCTCGGGCCGGTCGAACGCGATGCGGACGGTCCCGTGGTCGGTGGCGCGGTGGTAGGTCACGTCCTCAAAGTCGAAGCCGTCGACGGACGTCCAGGCGTCGGGGTCGAAGAGGTCGGAGACCATTGTGGGCTGGGTGTGTGGAGTGTGGAATAAAGACTGGAACGGGGGGTCGTCGACACGAGGGGGACTTCCCCGCACGCGCAAGGTAAGCATCGGGCGGCGCGGAGGCCACCGGGCGCGACGCGTCGTTACTCCTGCGTCCCTTCGGGCGACTGAGAACCTGTTTGGTGGATGGATGCGAAGCCGAGACATAGTGGGCGATGCGCATGAACGGGGCCCAAACGAGTCCTGTAGCGGCGCTACCGGGCGAGTGCAGAACCCGTTCTGCGCGAGATCTACGAAGTCGCAGGCCGTAGACAGTCCGCCAAACAGGTTCTGAAGTCCCAACACGCCGATGCTTTCTCGCCGCACTGTCGTCGCAGCCATGGTTCAACAGGTTCTTTTCAGGGGCGCAGGAGTGTTCGTCGGTTTGCTTCTACTGCTGGGTGGGGGCGGCCTGACGGCCCAGGCGCAACTTCGGGATTCCGCCCGTCCCCCTCAGGTCAATGATTCTCAGGGCCCCTCTCGGGTTGCCCCCTACCTCCTCCGCAAGCGCGTTCGGCTAACCGACACCCTAACACTCCACCCCCCTCCACGTCCGCCTCTGTCTAGAGACTCGCCCCGGCTGAGCCAGGGCCAGAAGCTACTCTGGGGACCAGTCGGGCTTGTCGTGAATGCCGTCTGTGAGTCCCGGCGGGATCCCTACGAGACGAGATGTGGGCGCTGCGATCGGATCGGAGCCCGTGCCGCTCGGTCTCTCCTCGAAGGCTTGATCGGATCGGACCTGTAGACGTACACGACGTCGGCCTTTTTGGTGCGCGGGGACACAATGGAGCCCGAAGAGAATCGACTCACGTCCCTCCCTGGGACGTGGAGGCCGTAAACCAGCGGCGCAGTACCGTCTCGGCGGGTTTGCCCTGCGGGGTGAAGGCGGTTGGCCCCTCGACTTCGGACGGTGGGTGCCACTTCCAGATGATGCCACCCTTCAGCCACGGCGCGCGTCCCACCGTTGAGAGAAAGGCTCGGTAGCAGCGGGCCTGGAGCGCAGAGTCGGGGGCGGCGGTCTCATCGCGCTCCGGCCACATCCACGGCGCCGCCGCGGCCCCGACGGCACTCCGATAGCCCACCTCCGTGAGAAGAATGGGACGATCGGTACGCTCGTGGACCTCGGCCAGGGCAGCCTGGTGCGGACGCCAGCCCTCCCGAAGGGTGGAAAGGGACGGATCGTTGACGTCGGTGAGTGGGAAATAGGCCTGCACGCCGACGTAGTCGAGGGCCTCCCAAAACTGGATCCGCTTATAGGCCTTGTGCCAGTTGGCCGCGTAGGTCAGCTTTCCCTCGTAGACGGTGCGCACCTCCGACGCGAGGGTGCGCCAGAAGTCGGGGCGCTCGGTCGCTGCCCGCGTCAGCTCGGTGCCTAGCACGAGCACGTCGGCGTTCACCTCCGCGGCGAGACGGGCGTAGAGCATGAGGAAGCGCCGGTAGTTGGCCTCCCACTCTGCCCAGTCCGCCTCGGAGTCGAAGCCAATCTCGCTACGGTCTTGCTTCTCGTCGTACCCGCCCACCCAGAGATGCGGCTTAAGAATGACTCCCATTCCCAGTGCGTCGGCCTGGCGGGCGAGGGTGCGGATGCCGTGGTGCGACTCGCTGTACCACCCGTCGCCCGTGTCGGCCCGGATGGTCGGAACGTCCGGGGCCTTTTGCCATCCGAACGACACCAGGGTGATGTGCGTGACGCCGAGGTCGCGGAGCCGCACGAGCAGGCTGGAGTCGGGACGGGTTCGGGCGTCGAGCGTCACCGATCGCACGTCGAAGATCGGCTCCGAGTCCGGAAGCGTATCGGGCGCGGTGGAGGAGAAGGAGGCCTCCGTGTCGGCACACCCGGCCGCCGCGAGCAGGCCCGCCCCAACCACGAGGCTCATCGCGGCGCAAAGGAGATGGAGTCGACGGCGCATGACCGGGGACGACGCTGCAACAGATACGCGCCATCTAAACTCTCCGCGGGCTCGGGTGTTGCCTGTCCGTTGTATGGCTCATGGCCCCTCCGCCTTCGGTCTTCCACCGATCTTTCTATGGCAGGACGCACTTTCCAATTCGCTTCGCTTTTGTATTTTGGTTGCCGTTGCTGCCAGGGCTCTGGACCTCTGGCCTCGAGACTCGTCATCACGCCGCACCGAACGCTACCCTATGCCAACCTACGACGTTGCGATTATCGGGGGCGGAATCGTTGGACTCGCCACGGCCTACCGCCTCACTGAGCAGTACCCCAACACCTCGGTCGTCATTCTGGAGAAGGAGGACCAGGTGGCGGCCCATCAAACGAGCCACAACTCCGGAGTCATCCACTCGGGCGTCTTCTACGAACCCGGCTCGCTGAAGGCGGAGAACTGCCGGGAGGGCAAGCGCGCCCTAGTCGAGTTCTGCGAGCGAGAGGGCGTCGACTACGAAATGTGCGGCAAGGTGGTGGTGGCTACCGACGAGAGCGAGGTCCCGGAGCTGGAGCGGATCCAGGAGAAGGGCCGCCAGAACCAGGTGGAGTGCACACGCATCGGCCCGGACCGCCTCCACGAGCTAGAGCCGCACGTACAGGGGGTCGCAGGCCTCCACGTGCCCCGGGCGGGAATCGTCGACTACGAGGCCGTGGCCGAGGCCCTCGCCCACCGCGTCGTGGAGCACGGCTATTCAGTACAGACCGGGGCGGCGGTCCGTGATCTGCACGTAACTCCGAACCACGTGACGGTCGACACCACGGCCGGAGCCGTGCAGGCCCAGCACGCTGTCAACTGCGCCGGGCTCTACGCCGACCGCATCGCCGCGATGAGCGGGCAAGCCCTCGATACGCAGATCGTCCCGTTCCGCGGCGAATACTACGAGCTGGTGCCGGAGCGCCGCTCACTCTGCACCCGCCTCGTTTATCCGGTGCCGGACCCGGCCTTTCCCTTCCTCGGGGTGCATTTTACCCCCACGGTCGATGGGCGTGTAGAGTGCGGGCCGAGCGCGGTTCTCGCGTTTGCGCGGGAGGGATACGGCCTCACGGACGTCGACTGGGGAGAGTTGTGGGAGACCCTCACCTATCCGGGCTTCCAGAAGCTCTCGGCCCGCCACTGGAGGAGAGGACTCCGCGAACTGCTGCAGTCGATGAGCAAGCGCGTGTACCTTCGGGCCGCCCGCCAGCTGATTCCAGAGGTTCAGATGGACGACTTTACCGCCCCGTGGGCCGGAGTGCGGGCCCAGGCGCTCCGCCGCGACGGCACGCTCGTCGACGACTTCCTCATCCGCGAGACCAACCGGGTGGTGAACGTGATCAACGCCGCTTCCCCCGCCGCCACCTCGGCGCTTAACATCGGCTCGCTGATCCTCGAAAATCATCTAGCCGGTCGGCTGGACAGGGTCCAGGTTGCAACCGAATCTGGGGGCACAGCGCCGACGGACGCCTGAGCGACCTCCGCACCCCCACGCCTTCACACCTCCATTCCTACCGACCATGGCCTGGATCGACGTCATCGAGCCTGACGACGCCACCGGCGACCTGAAGGAGCTCTACGACTCGATTGCCGAAAAGCGGGGCAAGGTCTCCAACGTTCTGAAGGTGCACAGCCAAAACCCCGCGGCGCTGAAGGAGCACCTCGACCTCTACGACGCCGTCCTGTTCGGCTCCTCGCCCCTGAGCCGGTCCGACCGCGAGGCGATTGCCGTCGTCGTCTCCGCCGCCAACGAGTGCGACTATTGCGTGCGCCACCACGCCGAGGCGCTCCAGGCCTACTGGCGGGACGAGGCTCGCGTGCAGCAACTGGCCGACGACCACACCGCCCTCGACGAGCTCGACGATCAACTCCGCACGGCGTGCGACGTGGCCGCGAAGCTCACCGCCTCTCCCGGCACCATGACGGAAGATGACGTGCATACCCTGCGCGACGCCGGCTGGTCCGACCGCGCTGTGCTCGACATTGTCCTCGTCACCGCCTACTTCAACTTCGTGAACCGAATCACTAACAGTCTCGGTGTTCAGGCGACCGAGGCCGAGGCCACTGGATACAACTACTGACCCTGTGCAAACTGCCGTCGGCAGAGAACCGGCCGCAGTTGACCAGAGCAGTCCGCGAATTGCGTCGAGATTCAGGGCCGAAGTGCCCCCTCACGCAGACGCCCCCCACGATCTGGAGTGACAGTTGAAGAGAGGTCGACGGGGCGTGATCGGAGTTGTACGGATTTCAGTGGAACATGTCGGCAGAATCAGCAGAAACTACCCTCTTTGGGCCCGTTCGGGACGCCAAACGTTGCAACGTTAAAACGTTGAACGTCATGGGTTTACAGGAAGTTGGCCATTCCTCGTCTTCCAACTTCGGCTCATTTTCGAGCCGACACGATGAGGTCAACACGGTATTACAAACTGTGGGCGGACCTTGCCTTTTGAAACCTCACATTTTTAAGATTCGATAAACGAAAGACGGAAAGGCTTCGTCGGAGTACTCGGGTTTTGTTCTCCGTCACGGGCGAAGGCGTCCGCCTGGCTGCATGGAGAGGGAGAGCACAGGTTATCGGTGAACGTCGGGGCGGCTCCGGATGTGAGGTCCAAAACAGCAAAAATCACCTGTGCCCTCCAGTTGGGAAGGAGAAGGAGCCCGCTGAACGAAGCGGGCAGCACGACCAGCGCTGCCTGGGAGGCGCCAGGCCCGTCTGCGGTCCCTCCAAAAGTCAGCCGCGGGGGTGCAGCCAGCCCCAGGGAGCAAGGGGCAGCGGGGGCCATCATGGTGCAAATTGGGCCACCCCGTACGTTCCCTTTGTGCGCCAGTTTTCCTCCTCCCGGTCGAGACGGGCTCGTGTGTCTGGATCGACGCCGACCAGTGTGTCGCTCTTAAGCGTCCGCAGTGCAAGAAGGGGAGCAGGAAAGGGTCCAGCGGCGTCCGCCAGGGTTGCCTCGGGGGGCCAGAGGGCATCGTTGGTGATCCGGCGGTAGTTCGCGTCGCCCTTCGACACAACCAACTGCGCGTCCCGAAAAGTCTCTTCGAGCCGGGGCGGGATCTCCCGGATGGGAGCGTCAGCGTTCCAGTAAAAGTCGGGGACGATGCGCAGCCTCCCGTCTCGCAAATGGCCCCAGATGCGTTCAGCCAAGTCCCTCAGGGGTCCCTCGTAGTCCTCAATCACGTCGAGCAGCCAGAAGACATCTTCCCCAAGCACGTCGCTCACCAATACCGGCGCCATTTTGACGTGGAGGATGACACGTCGCGCGAGGTCGTGGCCGAGCAACAGGTCGGCCAGGACCAGGTCAAAGGCTTCCTCAGTTCCCGCATTGTCCATGAGAAAATGGACCGGGCCGGGCGGCCCGTCCAGCAGGTGGTCGGCCACCTCAGGGAGATCGTTGGCCAGCAGGTGCTCGTCCTTCGCTTCCGTGCCCTGCTCCAGGACCCCCTTCATGCTGAGGTCCATTCGGTTGCCCCAGAGGCAGTTAAGGAGCCGGTGTCCAAGCAGCTCTCGTCGACTCCCGTCCACTTCCAGCGCCGCCCCCACGACCTCTCGCAACGCCTCCGAGCGGAGTTCCTCTTCCTTGTAGGGGCGGAAGGGATCGCGTCGCGTCGTCCAGTAGTCGGACGCAGCCAGGAGGTGGCGGTAGGCAAACGTCTCGGCAAAAAACCAGTCCGTGCCGAGCCAGGTCTCGTCCTCGTGCGGTGCGAACCGGCGGGCCCAGAGGTCGTGGTCGGGCGCCGGAGGGTCGAAGAGGTCCATGGGCGCGTCATTGACGATTTCGTCCCGCAGGGCCCGCACCCTCTTCTTAATCTCAGGGGGGTAGTCTGGATTTCGATCAAGGACCTCGTCGAAGATCCCCGGCAGGCGTTCGGCCATCGATTGACGGGCGAACGCGTTGCTTCCATCGGTTCGCACGGGGTCGGGATACGGGTGCGGCATCGCGGGGCGTTTCAGTTGACGGAAAAAGAGAGCGACGCCCCCAGAGCCTCAGGGAGGCGCAATCGTGCAGCAGTGCCAGCAATCGTACGGCTGATTGCGTGGGTCAGATTCGTGGGACCCGTCCGCTCGGCCGTGAGGGTTGCAAGAATGATATGGGGCTACTCGGCGACAAGACGAGCCTCCTGCTGGAAGTGGAGACAGGCGCGCCCCAGACTTCTTTGGGTCCGGCACCGGAGCCCCCCACGATTAGGGAACTGCCCCGTTCTCAGAGAAGGCCCTGGCAGCGAGAGGCCTGGGGGCCGAACTGATCACCGACGTTTCCTTGCTACGCATTCCCTGGAACACCTACGGCTCCGGAACTGACGCCCTCGCCCGAGCGCGCGGAAGAACAGAGCCAGGCCGCCAGTACGTGGCGATCGGTAGTGGTCGTACCTAGCGAGCAGAAGACCGCGCCCCGGCACGCTCCACACGCGGCCCCACAACCATCACAACCATCACCACTTAATTCCAGCCTCCCACAGCTCTTGCCGGGCGTTGCCAATCATCCAGGCCGCGTGAACCGGGACGATAATGAACCCGAGCAAGAAAAAATTGACCGTCACGAGGTTGACCCCGAACCACACCCATGTGTCAGGGGAGCCCGTGTCCTTTACGTAGAGATACGCGAGGGGCGGTAGGAATAGACCGAGGAACACCGCCGCCCCTCTTTCTTTCTGGGCGATCTTTTGCAGGCGATAGGCAGTTTTGTCTGGGATCCGCCGGTGAGGCATAGCGTCCAGAGATGCGATGGGATTGCTGACGTGAATTCCTACCCTTGGTTGACGTCGCGCTGGTCGGATTCCTCAAGGAGAGCTGTCCGCACGGTGTCGGTGACTCGGGAGCTATTTCCGCGCCTCCCTCATTTGCAGCTTCCGCCGTCGCCTGGATTTCAGCGGTCCCACCGTCTGGGAAGAACTCCGCACTCGTTCCTGAGGCGATTTCTTTCGAGTAGTGTGGGGGGTTTTGCGCCGTCTGGCATCTGGAGCGCACTCTTCATGACCCTGTTGTCCCGTTTCTTCTCGGCCCGGGAGTCGTGCATTCTTGCCGGACCGACAGGGAAGCCCTTTTTGAGATTGGAACCGGCCTGAGGCGTACAGATTCTGGCGACCGGGGCTGTGTTGTCGCGGGCAAAAGGTCTCGGCATGAAGTGCTAGCGACAGGGAGTGCAATAGGTGCGTGGGACATCTCCGTGATGCTCGGACTAGACCGGTGCCGGACAGCCTGTGGGCGAGCCCGTCGGCCGCCAAGCGCCCCTGCCAGGGACCGCATCAACTCTTACAGGTGGCGTCTACTTTCGACCGCCCACTAGATCGTCCGGCGGGGCTTTAATGAGACTCAGAAACCGCTCTCCCAGGCTGGTCGTGTAGGAGTCTAAGTTTTCGGACACAGTGATGGTACCCGCTCGCGGCTCAAGCAGACCGCGGTCCACCAATTCACCACAAATCGACTCGTAGAAGGCAGCTTGCCCCTGCACTTTTACGTCGAGTTCTCCGAGAAGCCACAACACGATCTTCTGTCCCTCACTGTCACTCGGATTAATCTCGTGCTCGTGGACCCAGCGGTGTGGGTCGTGTAGGAGTATCAAGATCCACAGGTGATACATGGTGTATTGGTCGACGAGACGGATGAACATCTGCGTCTCAATCTCGCCAGCTCCTCTACCAAGGGCAGTGTTGAGCACGGCATTCCGGAGGGCGTCGCGTTTTTCCTGGCGGTGGGTCCGGACCGCAGCCCGCGATGCCCGCAAGAAGACGCTGACGAACTCCTCATCAGATTGCAGCTCCTTAAAATCGAGGGTATTTCCATCTTCTAGCCGCGCTATGTCTTCCTCGACATCCTCCACCCATTCTCTCTTTCGTCGCTCAAGTGAAGGGCCGATGAGGTGCTCCTGAAATTGATCGGCTCCTGTGTCGAGCGTCACAGGTTTTCTGGAAGAAGGTGCATGGTCTGCGCTTCTGGGCTCCGGGGGAGGATACGCCCCCATGCCGTCCCCCGCAGCGTTTTCCGCGACGTCCTCTGCCGACGGGTCGAACGAGTTGGAGGGACTGCTTCCTCCATACAGTCTTTCCTTCAGGTTCTTCTGAAACGCGGCGAAGATGGTCTCGATCGATGGCTCTGAATCCGGAATCGGAGGCAGGGTCTCCTCAGAGTCGTCGGGGCGATCGTCCATGGTCCCGGCAGCCGTAGCTGATGAGAGAAAAACCTTGGGTTGAAAACTCGACGCGTATGATAGACGAGAAGTAGAGACTGGACCTGATCGCCTAGCTGACATTCTACTCGGGATTGTCCGTTCGTGCAGTCATCTTTTCGCTCACTGCAGCCAGAGAAGAGGAGCACAGGGTTCGTCGGGGACGGTGGTAGTGAGCGATCAATGGACGCACGCGGCGTGGAGAAACTTGGGAAGAAGATGGCCTCCACAAACCCCGAAGTCCGCAGCATCGCGGCGGGCTCCTCGGCGAATGCTCCTAAAGAATTCGGGACGCCAAGGCAGTTTCAGACGATTCCCCCTCCGGCAGTGGAGCCCTCCCAGTGGGGCGCTGGGAGCGGAGCGACCGAGTAGTCCCCGGGCATTTTTCAGATGCGAAGCGGAGTCGGAAGACCGTCCCCGGTGCAACACAGATGCGGTCTGAAACCATTTCTTCATCGACGCTCAGGGCGTCGGTCGCTTCGGGAGCTCGCGCATGGGGGGTCCGCCGAGGCCGAGCGATGAGAATTGGTATGTTCTCTGCTTGATCAAACGTACACCAGGCACACCTGAATTACGGAGCGTTCATGGGTAGAACCTACACTGCCGTTCCCCGATGGTCCCTCAACCTGAACCGATGCCCCGGAGCATACTTCTTCTTGTCGGAATGATGTTGGTCGGATGTGCTGAAGAGCCACCGGGCAACCTCCGCGCTGTCTCCTCGAATCAGGGGTTCTCCCCGGCGGACACAGTGACGGCTCGCCTCCTCGGACGGGAGTTGTCGTTGGGCACGGTCCGGGGGGGACAGCTCGACAGCACCGAGCGGGCGTGGCTCCAAGACCGGGGGTACGAGATGGTCCGGCGACGCGTGGACTCCACGGCCACCCATTACTTCCGGGCTCGGGCCGAGCGGTTGCCACGATGGGACAAACGCACGCTCATGATCGAACGGGTCTACGTGCGGCGGCCCGACCGCGCCGGCAACGCGCTAAGCAATACAGCTCGGGCCGCTGGACGGGAGCCTTCGCCCGACCGGGCCGATCCCCTTCTGGACTCCGCCTCGGCGCAGTCCTCAGAGGCGGACTCGGCACGGGAGCATGACACGGAAGAGCCCGTGCGAAGGAGCGGTTCGCACGCGTGGACGATCGTTGTTGGGTCTGTCACCGATTCCGCCTCCGCCCGGACGCTCCTGGCGTCCCGCAGGGAACGCCTCTCGGCGACAGCCCTTCGCGTGCGGCTGCGGGTCGGGACCAGCACGAATACGGTCCGGTACCGCGTCGTTGTGGGTCGATTTGATTCGGTGGCCGTCCGGCAAGCCATTGAAAAATATCGATCGATGCTCCCCGCCGGAGCCTGGCCTCTGCGCCTACGGTGACGGACGTGTAGTGACAATCGCCCCCCTTCTGGAACGAACCGGGGGGGTCTGTGCCACCCGGGCTGAACATTTCTGAATGTTTTTTCCGGCGCGCCCTTCCTCACTGCCCGGTCGATCGCGAAGCCACATGCCTAGCCCGCGAGGAGGAAGCAGCGGTTGGGACCATCCTTCGGGTCGAGGAGACGAGGAGGATCCGTCAGTTCGTCGGCGATGCGGTTCGACAGGCCTACGTTCCCGACAAGGCAGAGAAGCCCCGGCGCCGGTACGGCAAACAGACACGGGCTCGACGACTGCCGCGACCAGCAAGTCCATGCCGGACCAGCAACTCAGCTCGCTTGTCAGTCCTTCCCTCGCTGGGGCCACTGGGGAAATTTCGGAGCCTCTATGCGGTCGATCTCGTCGGCCGTGAGGTCCACTTGAATTGCGCCGACGTTCTCTTCAAGGTGTGCCATGCGCCGGGGACCGATAACCGGCGCCGTCACCACGTCCTTGTGCAACAGCCAAGCAAGGCTGACCTGGGCCGGAGTAGCGTCTTTCCCGGCGGCAATGTCCCGGATCTCGTCGAGAACAGCCCAGTTCTTGTCAGTGAATCGCCTGCGGGTATAGTCGTCGCTCCCGGCCCGAAGATTTTCCGGCGGGTCTTCACCGCGCTCATACTTGCCCGTGAGGAAGCCGCCGGCCAGCGGCGACCAGGGAATGACCCCAATCCCCTGGTCGGCACAGACCGGCAGAAGGTTTGCCTCCTCGTGGCGGTCTACGGCATTGTATTCCGGTTGCATGCAGACGAATCGTTCGTGTCCCTCCAGGTCGGCCGTGTACAGGGCCTTCATGAACTTCCAGCCGACCATCGTCGAGGCCCCAACGTACCGGACAAGCCCTTCATCGACCAGGTGCGAGAGCGCCGATAGCGTTTCCTCGATCGGCGTGTCGTGGTCCCAGCGGTGGATCTGGTAGAGATCGATGTAGTCGATGCCCAGCCGGTCGAGGCTCGCATGACACTGATCGATGACGTGCTTGCGCGACAGTCCTCGGCCGTTTGGTCCGTCGTGCATCTCGAAGAAGACCTTCGTCGCGATCACCAGTTCGTCGCGGCGACGACCAGCGATGGCTTCACCGACAATCTCCTCACTCTCTCCGGCCGAGTAAACGTTGGCCGTGTCGAGGAAATTGATCCCCAGATCGAGCGCACGGTCGAGAATCTCCAGGCTATGTTCGCGATCACCAATCATCCACTCGGCACCGCTCCCGAAGTTCATGCAGCCCAGACAGAGCCGTGACACTTCCAGTCCTGTCCGTCCAAGAGTGGTGTATTCCATCTTCCCGGTCGGCTGTGGTCATCGTTTTAACCGCTGTAGAAAATATCCTGAGGGACGGAGAAATGTGCAAACAGACGTCCCCGTTGTTTGGTGCGGTTGCTGCGGCGTGGCTGCGCGATCTCCTCACATGACCAGAAGCACTGGGTCACGTGACACTCGTGAAGAGACCGAGCGAAGCGGGGTCGGTTTCGCGTCTCATCCTGGATCACCCCAGAACCGGAGGAACCAGTGTTCAGGGACATCCGCCACGTTGTCCGGAAGTCCGCGGAGCCGTCTAGGATTCAGGTCTCTCCATCACACTCCCACGCAAGTCCCCCCGGCGCCTGTGTACGGTGGTCTGAAGGTGTTTCTTTGCCCATTCTCCTCGATCTCTCGCGCTCAAGCGTACGAGGCCACACTGGATCGAGAGTCGTGAGATTGGGATTCCCGTGGGCGTCCACGATCTGCCGAACGCCCCACCACTACGGAGACGACCAGTTCCCGACTGCGGGGCATGTGCGCCGGCGCGACCTTACGTGGTCGAAGCACTTGGGGACTCCTGGAATTGCGAGGAGACGACAGATGTGCTCCGGGTCGGTTCTGCTTCGTGCTGGCTTATCTCCTCTCCCTAAAAGTTTTCGAGGATCTTCTTGGTGGGGTGTTCGTCGGAGCCCTCCTCGTCGTGCCCGTCGCGCTGCGCCTCCGCGGAGGATCCATCCTCTGCCTGCCTTGCCCGCGTCGGCGGGCCTTCCACGGCCTCCTGCCCGTACCGTTGTATCGCCGTTCGGACGATCGGCTGGATCCGCCCCAGCACGTCCTCAGTGGGCTGACCGTCGTGAATTTTCTCAGCTAGGAACCGAACGAACTCTTCGCCGGGGGTGCTCCATTGCTGCTGGAGGTAGTCGTACAGCAACCGTTCGTACTTCCGGTTGCGCACAGTCGAAACAAGGTCCTCAGGGTCGAGTGAGGACTTTTTCATCCGTTCCAGCTCCTGAACCTCATCGGAGCCGTGGTTCAGGAGATTGAACTCGAGGAAGGGTTGCTTGTCGACCGTGTTTCCCTCCCCCAAATCTACAAAGAACCGGTAGACGATGCCATTCGTGAGCACGCCGACTTGCGCGTCCGAGGCCCGAAGGGGCCGATGAAGCGAATCCGGGTCGCAACTGCCGAGGCCCGTGCCTGCCTCTTCGCAGTGGAAGAGCATGACTGGGGCCCCGTCCCTCTTGATCGCGTAATCTGCCTGTTCTGCGTTCCCATCTTCAGTGTCGATGGTGAACCCCGGCTCTACCTCCCGAACGTCGAACACCTCGTAACCGAGAATCTCGAGAAACGGGAAAAGGAGCGCATTTTGGGTCTTCTCCTGGGTATTCAGGGCATGAAGTTGTTCTTTGGCGCTTGACTGGAAACCAGCGATCTCGTCGGAAAAACTCATGGTAGAGTGTGGCGTCTAGATTTAGAGGCAGGCACGGGAAAATACTTTTCGCAAGAAAGATGCCACAAAGACGCCACAGGTTTTAGCCAGAACTGAGGAGGAATCCCAACTCTTTAGTGACGTTCTTACCCGGACCGAGATTCCTTCCCGGAATTACTTTCGAGATCGGGGTCGCACCAGAGGACTTCCGGAGCTTCGGATGCCCTTCATAGTCATTAATTCGGCGTGCCACCGAGAGCGAAACCACTGGGTTCGCTGATCAGAGTAGCGCCTGCGTTTTGCTTTCCCGATGTAGTTCTCAACCGGTCTGCCCAAGGTTTCGACCCCCGGCGCGCGCACTCGGGCTGGGCTCAGTCATTTATAAAGTCCTTGACCACTCTCTCGGCAAGGTTTTTCTCGAATGGCTCCTCCTCGGCTCCCTCCTCTCCTTCTTCCTCGCCGGGGAGCGCCTCATCCTCCTGCACATTTGATTCCAGTTTCTCCTGCGCGTTCGACTCCGGTTCCTCCCGCACGTTCGGCTCCGAGTCTTCATTCTCCTCCGTCGAGTCGGATTGGCGGTCGCTCGGTTCTTGCGTGGAGAGCCCCTGCGCAAAGTCTTGCAGTGCCTTGCGCACGATCGACTTGAACCGCTCCTGCACCCAGTCGGGGGCCTCTCCCTCGTAGACCTGCTGCGTCAAGAACCGGACGAAATCTTCGTCGGGCGCTCTGAACTGGCGGTCGAGGTACGCAGAAAGAGGGGCCCGGTATCGGATCTCGCAGGCCGCCGAGAGGACCGTGTCGACATCGAAAGTGGACTTCCTCAGCTGCCGGAGTCCCCGGATATCTTCTGGTCCGTGATCGAGAAGATCGAACTCCATGAGGGGGCTCGAGTCCGCAAGCGTCCGTTCTCCTAGGTCCGCAAAAAACCGGTAGTTAATGCCGTCTGTCAGTGCACCAATTTTCGCCTCGGTCGCGCGAAAGCGCCGAAAGAAGGCCTCAGAGTCGTAGCCATCGAGGTCAGTACCCGCCTCCGCGCACTCAAAAATCATAACCGGAGTTTCGTCCCTGTGGATGGCATAGTCGATTTTCTCCTCCCTGTCCGGATCGATCTTGACCGTGAACTCCGGTTCTACCTCCAGGACATTGAATATGTCGTATCCAAGCGATTCGAGAAACGGAAGAAGAAGGGCGTTTTTCGTCCGCTCTTTCGTGTTCAGGACGGGAAGCTGCTCCTTGGCCCTCGAACTTATCGTTGCGATTCGATCGGCAAGTGCCATGGTAAATTTCAATCTGTAAGGAAGGCAGTGTCGAAAACGGCGCTCCAAATGCCCACTGCGGAGATTAAGCAAACAGTGTGCCACTAACTGACTGAATACCGGGGTTGTGCCGGAACACTCGACGCGAAATCGGTGCCGTCACAGAGTCGTCCCACGAACGGGCCGTTGGGGCATCCGCACGATCGATCTCGCGGAGAATCTGGCCCGGCAGCGATGGCGCTTTGATAGCGCAAGCCCCCTCTCAGAGACACTGAGAGGGGGCTCAGAGAGCTGACGGGCGGACTCGAACCGCCAACCTGCTCATTACAAGTGAGCTGCTCTACCAGTTGAGCTACGTCAGCGAGTTGACACAGGAACGTATCCACGACCGGAGACCGCAAATGTTCAGCTGCTCGTTCATTTTCAACTGTCATGTGTGCCCTTTCCTTCCGACCTTGTCCCGTCCGTGCCGGCCTGCTGGGGAGAGGGGCTTTCCTCTCGATGCCAGTACCACCGGAAGAGCAGTCCTGCGGCAATCAGCAGCAATAGAACGAGGACGATGCGTCCGTACGCTCGAAGATACTGCACCACGAGAGACCAGTTCTCGCCGACCGCATATCCCGCGTAGCTAATGAGTCCTGTCCAGACCAGCGCACTAGCGGTGCACCACCATGCAGTACGGCCCGGCTCCATCTGAAACATGCCAGCCGTAAGTGAAATCACCGACCGGGCCCCACTCAGAAACCGGTTGGCTGCAATTACCCCGTATCCGTACGTTCGGATCCAGCGCTGGGCTCGGTCAAATCCTTGTCGTGGCATCCACCGAAGTCGGTCAGGGTCGAGGACAGCTTCCCCGAGCTTGTATCCCGCAGCGTACATGGTCATAAACCCTGCAGCACCGCCCGTGGTGGAGAGTGCAACGACCGCACTAAGGTGTAGTTGGCCGATCCCGGCCATGTACCCGGCGAACACAACGACCATGTCGCCTGGGATAGGGGGCACCACGTTCTCTCCGTACGCCACGACGAACAGCGTCAGGTACGCCCACACCGGCGACAGGCCCTGCATCCAGATAAAAAAGTGAGAGAACCAGTCTGGCATGCTACAAGAGTATCCTCGAGCGTACAGGAGGGTCGAGGTACGATTGCTACAAAGACCGTATCGTGCAGACCGCCTGCGCAGCGGTCCCTTCTTCCCGCCCGACCAGCCCAAGTCCTTCTGTCGTCGTCGCCTTCACTGAGACACGACCCAGGCCGAGGTCCAGTGCATCCGCAATGTTCGCCCGCATGGACTCGATATACGGACGCAGCTTGGGGCGCTCTAGAAGCACCGTCGCGTCGACATTGTGCGGCGTATACCCCTCGCCCCGAACAGTGTCCCCAACCTGTTGCAGAAGGACTTGGCTGTCGGCCCCCTCCCACTCCGCCGCGGTATCCGGAAAGTGACCTCCAAGGTCGCCAAGGGCGGCGGCCCCCAGCAGGGCGTCGGCCACGGCATGGAGCAATACGTCGGCGTCCGAGTGGCCTGCCAGGCCCGTTTCGTGGGGAATTTCGACGCCGCCCAGAATGAGGGGCCGTCCTTCGGTGAAGCGGTGGACATCGTACCCGAAGCCAATGCGCATCAGGGCATGGGATAGACAAGCACGGGAAAATCAGCGATGGGGCTAGGCAGAGTCGGTGCCTGAGACGTTGGTACGCTCGAAATCGTCGACCCACGGCTCCCACAACTGCTGGGCCAACTTCCAATCTGCGGGCGTGGTGATCTTGAAGTTGCGACGGGCCCCTGAGACCAGTTGTACCGCACGCCCCATCCGCTGGACAAGCTCTACGTCGTCGGTAGCAACAACGCCGTCCGCAGTGGCCCTGCGGTGCGCCTCCTCAAGCCACGACCGGCGGAAGCACTGAGGGGTCTGCATCCGATACAGATTTTCCCGAGACACCGTGTCTCCGAGGAGGCCGTTGTTGCCGCGCCGGAGCGTATCGGCCACTGGAACCGCCAGTGCCGCGGCGCCCTTGGTTCGCACAGCCTGCACGACAGCCTCAATCTGAGTGGCCGATACGAAGGGTCGGGCCGCGTCGTGGACCAGCACCGTCTCAACAGGGTCCGGGACGGCCCGAAGGGCGTGGCGGACGGACGCCTGGCGATGCTCGCCCCCGCTCACGACGGCAGTCAGTGTGCTCAGGCCCTCGGCCCGGAGCCGATCGCTCGCGGCCTGCACCTGATCCTTCGGCACCGCCACCACGAGGTGCCCGACCGAGGGGTGCTGCTCGAACAGGAGAAGCACCTGCACGAGAAGAGGGCGGTCGCCGAGCATCCGGAATTGTTTGCGCGTGCCCCCCAGTCGGCGCCCCTCGCCCGCCGCTGGAACCAGGACGGCGACACTGTTCGGGTCAGGCGTGCTCTCAGGATCATCCATGCTGGGGGAGGATCGGGAGAGGACTGCGAGGGCCGGGTCGTTCCCGGCTGCGGGCGGTGCGGCTACTCAATCAGCATCGCGTCGCCGAATGCGAAAAGACGATATTCCTCCTCGAACGCCTCCTCGTACGCCTCGAAGAGAAAGTCGTACCCGGCAAATGCGGCCGCCATCATGAGCAACGTGCTCTCGGGACGGTGGAAGTTGGTAATCATCCGTTCTGCAATTTTGAACTCGTGGTCCGGGTACACAAAGAGATCGGTCCACCCATGACCCGCCTTCAAGGTGTGATCGGCCGAAAGGCTCGACTCGAGCGCGCGCACCGCGGTGGTACCACAGGCAGTCACGGTATTCTCGTCGGACTTTAGGGCGCGGTTGACGACCCGGGCTGTCTCCTCCGGAATGTCGTACTCCTCAGAGTCCGTGCGGTGCTTCGTGAGATCCTCGACCCCCACGGGCTCAGACTTCCCCCGTCCAATGTGCAGGGTGATTGGGACGATCTCTACCCCTTTTTCCTGGAGCCGATCGATGAGGGCCTCGGTGAAGTGCATCCCAGCGTTCGGGGCGGCGACGGCTCCGCGGTGCTTGGCAAACACGGTCTGGTACCGCTCCCGGTCTTCGTCCTCCACTTCGCGGTCGATGTAGGGGGGCAAGGGGGTCTCGCCGAGCTCCCGTATCTTTTCGTACAGGGCCTCGTTGACGTCGTCGAACGAAAAGCGGATTGTTCGCCCCCGAGACGTCGTGTTGTCGATCACCTCTGCGGACAGCTCGTCGTCGAAGTAGAGCTTGTTCCCGATGCGAATTTTGCGGGCAGGGTCGACCACTACGTCCCAGAGCCGACTCTCCGGGTTGAGCTCCCGGAGGAGGAAGACCTCAATGTCGGCCCCAGTCTTCTTTTTCTCCCCGTACAGACGGGCCGGATAGACCTTCGTGTCGTTGACCACCAGCACGTCCCCGTCCTTGAAGTAACCGGGAAGGGCGTCGAACGTATCGTGGTCGATGGAATGCGACTCCCGATTAACGACCATGAGCCGGCAGGAATCGCGGGGGTCGGCCGGGTATTCGGCGACGAGCTCTTCGGGGTAGTCGTAGCTGAACTCCGAACGTTTCATGTACGGTCGTCAGTCGGACGCATGATGGTGAAGAATGGAGACGAGCGGCGGGCCCCAAAGCAGCACGATCTGGTGGCGAGTTTGGAACGCACGCCAACCCTCTCAAACTCTCGCCTCAAGCAAGATGATCCCTACGATCGAGCCCGCTGGGCGGGCGACCGCTCAGTCTGGTGGAACCACTGCCGCTCCCACTCGGCCACGGCGGGCTCTGGGCGGAACGCGTCGAGATGGAGTACGGACGCCAGAATCTCGATGGCCCGGTAGAGGCGCGGGCCGGGGCGGTTGAAATAGGCGCTTCCATTGAGCAGGGCCACCTGTTGGTTCTGGACCGCGGAGAGGTCTGCCCAGCCCTCTCGTTCCGTCAGGTAGTGCAGGTCCCGGCGGGTTTCTTCGACCGTGAAGCCGCAGGGCGCGAGCACCAGAAAATCCGGGTCGGCCTCGCGGACGTCGCCCCACGACACGGGCCGTGTAGGCTCCCCCTCCGCCCCCAGGAGCGCCCGGCCCCCAGCCATTTCGACCACGTCGGGCATCCAGTGCCCAGCGGCCATCAGGGGGTCGAGCCACTCGATGCAGACGACAGACGGGAGCGACTGCGGATTGGTGGAACGATCGACCCCGATCTGATTCCGAAGCACCCGAAGCCCCGTTTCCAGGTTGCTAATCACCTCCATCCCGGCCTCGAGACGATCCATGTGGCGGGCGAGACGAAGGGCCTCGTCGAGCACCTCCTTCAGGGTCTGCGGCCGCATCGACACGATCTCCATGCCCTCCTGCGCCCAGTCCCCAAGCGCCTTCTCCAGTTCTGGAAGGCTCACCGCACACACCTCGCACTGATCCTGGGTCACGACGAGATCTGGATCGAGGGCCCGAAGCTGCTTAAGGTCCACTTCGTACAGGCTGAGCCCGTCCTGGAGCTGCTCTTGAACCGCCGCGTCAATGGCGGCGGAGTCGTCTCTGGACTCGTAGGTCGCCTCCGTGACCACCGGGACGTCCTGAATGCTCTCAGGGTAGTCGCACTCGTGCGACCGGGCAACGAGAGCGTCGGCTCCCCCGAAGGCACAGATCCACTCCGTGGCTGCCGGCAGGAGCGAGGCAATGCGCATGGGCGAGGGGGAAGATTAGAGGAAGCGAGACCGACATGCAGTGTGGCAAGAAAATTGCGGCCTGCATATGGGTGTAGCGTTTCACCCACAGATTCGCCGGTACACGCGCCGCCAGCATTACGTTTCTCAATCTTCCGTAACGCTTCTTCCTCCGTTACGTTCTCCGCGCCCTCGCGCCACAGCGGTCCGTGGTCCGCGAGGCCACGCGGGAGCGCCCGGTGAAGTCTGGGCCAGTGGCGGAGGCGCAAGAGGAGCGGTGCTTCCGCTCTGAGGTCACCCACATTCACTTCTCACGACAGCCACGCATTCCCCGATGCACACGCCGTTCGCGAGTGCGCCCGCCCCCTCCGTTCCCTCGGTCCGTACGTTTACGGCCCTCCTCCTTGCCCTGGCAGTCGGGGTTCTCCCTGCCCCGAAGGAGACACACGCCCAGCAGCGAAGCGGCGTTGCGCTCTCCGTACAGGCCTCTACCATGGGCCCCGGCATCGGGGTTCACATGCGAGCGACCGAGGCTCTGCGAATCCAGATCCGGGGGGCCTACTTGGCGCGAGGGATAGAGCGACCCCTTGACGATAACGAAGTCGACGCCCGCGTCAACGCCGACATTCGAGTGGGTGGACCGGAAGCGCGTCTCAATTGGCATCCCTTCACGTCTTCGTTCTCCGCCTTCTACGTGTCGGCGGGGGCCCTCTACAACGTGACGGGGACTGATGCCCGCATCTACCCGACATCCCCCTACAAGCTCAACGAAAACAAGACGTTCACCGTCGAGAAGGTGGGAGAGATGAACGTCGAGGCGTCCTACTCTCCGATCAGCCCGTACGCCGGAATCGGCTTCGGGGACGCTCTGAATGGGCAGTGGGGATTTATGGTCGAACTTGGGGCTTACTACACCGGCTCCCCGAATTTTTCGTTCGACGGCGAGGGGCTGATCAAGCCAACCGAGCGTAACGAAGCCGTCCTGGAGCAGGGCTTCAAGAGCTTCCGGGTCCTGCCCCACCTTGCCGTCGGTCTGTCGTACCAGCTGTAGCACTTTTTCTCCGTCCGCGCTCTCTCTGACAAGCCCCACACACCGTGTTTCGTACTGTTGCTTCGTTTCTCGCCGTCCTTCTTGCACTGTTTGCCACGAGCTGTGATTTCAACGCAGCCAATGACGCGGTCGATCAGTTTCAGGTACTCGTGGAGGTTCCTCCACTCACCACGGTGGTGAACCTGCAGGTGCTAAACGGATCCACCGGGAACCCCGTCTCACGGGACGTCCAGGTGGCCTTCGACGGGCCGGATGCACCGGAGGTCATCGACGTGTACAGCGATCCCCTTTCGGAGCTGATCATCGGCAGCGGGTTTGCGAGTTTCGGAATCGATTCCACCCGAATCCCCTCCTCCGCACGGCCCGTGCAGATCACCCTTCACGCGCAGGCAGACGGCTACCGCACGACCTCCGCTCCCCTCCGCATCGTCCAGGAGGGCTCCAAACGGCAGGTCCTTCAGCTCATGCCGAGCAATCCGGAGCGGACCGTTTCCGGTCGGTCTGGGGCCCGGAAGACGGGCAGCATGAGCGGGGAGGGAAAAACGAGCAGTGCGGTTACCGCCGAGACGGCGAAGGCGTCCGGCGGCTCCAGTGCCGAGGCCACGGCGTCGATTCCCGCCGGAACGGCCCTGCAGACCGCTTCGGGAACCCCCCTTCAGGGAAACATCACGGTCGATTTGTCAGCGTTTGGCAACTCCGCCGACGCCCAAGAGCTGCTCCCAACCGGGGCCCGGACGGACGAGGAGGGACAGCGTCGACGGATTCGGGGAGCCCTCCGCTTCCAGGTGCAAGACGACAATGGGCGTGTGGCCCGGCAGTTTGGCGTGTCCGGATCAGACACCACTACGATCACTGCGGACTTGCCCTCCGTGAAGGGAGGCGATGGGACTCCAACCGTTACGCTGGTGAACCCTGCCACTGGTGCCTCACAGACGTACGCCCTCGATGCATCGAGCAGTGCGCAGGCCGGGTCCCCGAAACAGCAAGGCACGACGACTCTCCAGCTCGTCGGCGGCACGGTCATCGTCCAGTCCGCAGAAGGCACGGCCACCGTTGATCCCGGAAAGGTCGGCGGTGCCCTTTTCGCTGTGATGGGCGTGGACCCGTCGGAGACGAACACGTGTACCCCGAAAAGCTCCATTCAGATTGGTCCGAACGGACACGAGGGATCGGTGGGCCTCCGCATCGCGGAAGGCGGGTTCTCGCTGGACGCAAACGTATCGATCCCCGATCCGAACTCCGTCTTCACCGTGTCCGCGTCGTCCCTGCTCGGAGGGGACATTCCCAGGCTCGGCGACGTGACGCTCACCGTCACCGCCCCCGATGGGCAGGAAGTTACCACGAGGGTCAATCTGTGTTCGGGAACGAACGCCACCAAGCGCTCAGGGACCGTCGTCACGCTTCCGAAACCATCGTCGGAACGCATCGACGCTACGATTCGAGTTCTCCCCGACTGTCCGAAGGGGAAAAAGATTCCGCTCACCCCGCCGCTGGACGGATACACTGTGTCCTACCGCCCGAGTGGAAGCAACAAGCCGTTCAAGACCATTCCGAAAGACAACATCACGATCAATGTAACGAAGGATAAGCCGAAGACGCTGAAGAACGCCGTGGTGTCTATGCCCAATGTTCTCCCGGATACCGAGTACAAGTTCGTCGGCACCTACGGGGGGCAGTCGTCGAGCCGAACGGTTACGATGCCCGCCGAGGACGGGGGCGAAATAACGGTGACAGACGAGCGGCTCCGCAAGGAGTGCAAGTAACCTCCGGCGTCACCGAATGGGAGGCCGACGGGTGTGGATGTCGGTTTCCTGCTGCACGGCGTGGGCGAGCGTGAGGGCCTTGTCGTCCTGGTACAGCGGGGCGAGGAGGCTGATGCTACCCGGCTCGCGTCGAACGTCGGGGCCTTCCTCCACCGGCCGCAGGGCGTTGGGGATGCATACGCAGGGGTGTCCGGTCAAATTCGTGATGCCGAGCGTTCCGCCTTGGAAGCTGGGACTTACGAGCACGTCGAGGTCGTCCATGACGGCGTGCGTCTGTTCCATGAGGTCGACCCGGAGGCGGCTCATCTGCACGTGCTCGACGGCCGGGACGAAGCGGGCGGACCGGAAAACGTTGGGCCAAGTGTCTTCACCCTGACGGACCATCTCGTCGATGCCGCCGGTACGCGTGAGTTCGTCGAAGGCGCTGGCCGCCTCGACGTCGAGGGTGGAGAGTAGCGCCCCGACGGGCAGGTCCGAGGGGAGCTCGACGGGCTCCAGGCGCACGCCTAGGTCCCGAATCACATCGAGGGTCCTCTGGTCGGCCTCCTTGTTGTCGTAGTCGCCCTCGAACGCCGTCTTCAGGTAGCCCACGCGAAGCGACTCGGCGGGTCGATCCGGGTCGAACGGAAAGGGCATGTCCACGGTGGAGGGGTCTCGCTTGTCGGCCCCACGGATGGCGTCGAACACGAGGGCGCAGTCGAGCGCGGAGCGGGCGATGGGGCCCAGCTTGTCCATGGTCCACGAGAGAGCCATGGCCCCGTGCCGGCTCACCGCGCCGAAGGTGGGCCGGTGCCCGGTGACGCCGCATCGCGTGGAGGGCGACACGATGGACCCGAGCGTTTCGGATCCGATGGCGAAGGGCACACATCCAGCGGAAACCGCTGCGGCCGGCCCTGCGGAGGACCCGCTGGAGCCCTCATCAAGATTCCAGGGGTTTTTGGTCGTGCCGCCGTACCATACGTCGCCCCACGCAAGCGCCCCGAGCGTGAGCTTCGCAACGAGGACGGCCCCGGCCTCGTCGAGCGTCTCGACAACCGCGGCGGTGTCGTCAATCCGCTGACTTTTGTAGGGCTCGGCCCCCCACGTTGTCTTGTACCCCTCCACGGCCAGCAGGTCTTTTGCCCCGTACGGAACGCCGTGGAGCGGCCCGCGCCACTCCCCTGCGTCGAGTTCTTCGTCGGCCCGGCGGGCCGCCTTTAGTGCGCGGTCCTCCGTGTAGGTGATGACGGCCTTCAACTTGTCGTTGTGCCGTCGCAGGCGCTCGAGGGCCAGCTCGGTAAGTTCAACACTGGTGACCTGCCGGGACCGGAGCAGGTGTGCAAGCTCGGGAATGGAGGCGAAGGCCAGGTCCTCGGCGGAGGCGGGTCGGTCGACCGGGGGAACGGGTACGTCTGCTCCATCCTCGGACGGGGGGATCTCCGGAATCTTAGCCCCACCCCGGCGCGGGTCGAACGTCACGGCGGGGGCCCGTGAGTTCGGAATCTCCTGCTTCCGCATGGCCTCGTATTGGCCAAGCTGTTCGTTGAGGTTCTCGGCCATGAGTTTCCGCTCCTCAGTAGTAAACGAGAGCCCGGCAATGGTCTCGGCGGCGGCAATGTGGTCGGTCGTGATGGTTTGCTCGTCGTCCTCATCAACCTGGGCGTAGAGCGCACCGGGAAAAAGGCCAGTGACCCCGAGGCTAGCACAGGCCTGAACAAATTGTCGTCGATCGATAGACATGGAGCACAGGTGGGTCTTACAGAGCGAAGGACAGGAGAAGTCCCCGGCGGACGCGGGGGCGTGCAGATTGGATCGCAGGGAGCGCCCCTATTTTACCATTCCAGATCGGTCTTCAGCTCGCACGATCAGGAAATCGGACGGCTCGGCCACACGTTGGATGGTGACCACGGGTCGGCAGTAGGGACTGATAGAGGTTCTCGTGAGCGCGAGCGCGGCCCGACGAAAGACATCGGACCTACTACAGGATAGAGAATAGCTTCCACAACCTCCATCGGCTCGACGAGAAGGGCAGGGCGATCGCATCTTAAGCAGAAGGCGGTTAGGTTTCAGGAAAACTGCTCCT
>NZ_JBDGQQ010000139.1:0-9947 GCF_042218895.1 Salinibacter sp.
GCTTCAGCTTCAACACCGATCCGGGCCGCTGCGAGAAGTGCGGCGGGACGGGCAAGGTGACCCTGGAGATGAATTTCCTGCCGGACGTAGACGTCACCTGCGACGAGTGCGACGGCAAGCGCTACGGCCCCGAGACGCTGGAGGTGGAGTACAAGGGCAAGAACATCGCCGAGGTGCTGGACATGAACGTCGCCGAGGCGCTCGACTTCTTCGAGAACCAGCCGCGGCTCATGCGCACGCTGGAGACGCTCGACGCCGTGGGCCTCGGCTACCTCACGCTCGGCCAGCCCTCCACCACCCTGAGCGGCGGGGAGGCCCAGCGCGTGAAGCTGTCGAAGGAGCTCTCCCGACCCGGCACGGGCGACACCCTCTACATCCTCGACGAGCCCACCACCGGGATGCACTTCGAGGATATCCGTCATCTCCTCAACGTCCTGCACGGCCTGGTGGACGAGGGCAACACGGTGATCGTCATCGAGCACAACATGAACATCATCAAGCAGGCCGACCATGTCATCGACCTCGGGCCGGAGGGGGGACGCAGGGGCGGCGAGATTCTCTTTGAGGGGGGGCCCGAGGCGCTGGGGGAGGCTGACACGCACACGTCCGACTACCTCCGCGAGGAGCTGGAGCGCACCCGGGCCGCGCAGGCCGAAGGGGGCGAGGCGGTTCCGGTTGCCGGCCAGTCAGGGGACGAGGACGCGCACCAGCCGACCCCCGCGGCGTAGCGGACGAAGGCCGTCAGTCGAGTCCTCCGGGGCCCGCAGCAGCTCATTTCAGGAGATGCACGTCAGTCCCCCACACCCCCGGCGAGAATAGCTGCGGGGTGTCGCCCGTACGAGAGAACGTCGGAGACGCGTGTGAAATGTCCCGATTTCGTTAAAACGGTCGTCGGAAGCGGTTCCATCAATTTTGGGAGCGCTTCTACGCGGCTTGATTTTTTGTGGTTGCAAGGGAAAATCAATAGAGTAAATGGCGTTGAAGGTGATCCCACCACAAAAAATCGTACAATTCGGAATGCGCACGCTTACCTCACTCCTTTTTCTCGCTGGTCTGCTTCTCGCACCCTTTGGGGCGGACGCTTGGGCCGCTTCGGATCCGTCGAACGTCGCGGAGGCGACGCAGTCGGCCGAGCAAGCACAGACGAACCTGAACTACGTCTGGACCATCGTTGCGGCCGCGCTGGTCTTCTTCATGCAGGCGGGCTTTGCGCTGCTGGAGTCCGGCTTCTCGCGGGCCAAAAACGCGGTAAACATCATCATGAAAAACGTGATGGACGCCTCGGCCGGGGCGCTGGTCTTCTTCGCGGTCGGCTTTGGGCTGATGTTCGGGACCAGCTGGAACGGCCTGGTCGGTACCGATGGCTTCTTCCTCATGGGCACAGGGGATCAGCCGCAGAGCTGGGTCTACGCGTTCTACTTCTTTCAGGCGGTCTTCGCGGCCACGGCAGCGACGATCGTGTCCGGGGCTGTCGCCGAACGAACGCGGTTTAGCGGCTACCTCATCTTTTCAGTCTTAATGACGGGCTTCATCTATCCGATCTCTGGGGCCTGGTTCTGGGGCGGCCTCTTCAACGGCGCCGGCTTCATGGAGTCGCTCGGCTTCATCGACTTTGCCGGGTCGACGGTCGTACACAGTGTCGGCGGCTGGGCCGCGCTGGCCGGGGCGCTGGTCGTAGGCCCTCGGGTCGGGAAGTACGCCGAGGACGGCACCGCCCGTGACATTCCGGGACACAGCCTCCCGCTGGCGGCGCTCGGGGTGTTCATTCTGTGGCTCGGATGGTTCGGCTTCAACGCCGGATCGACGACGGCCGGAACGACCGACATTGCGCTCATCGCCATGAACACCTTCCTCGCGGCCGGCGCTGGGGCCGTGGGCGGAATGGTGGTTACGTGGGTCGACACCGGCACCCCCGACGCCTCGATGACCCTGAACGGCGTGCTGGCCGGCCTGGTCGGCATCACGGCCGGGTGCGCGAACCTGACGCCGCCGTTCGCCATCCTCACCGGACTTATCGCGGGCATCATCATGGTATACGCGGCGCGGGCCCTCGATGCGTTTGTGGACGACCCGGTGGGCGCCATTGCGGTCCACGGCGTGGCCGGTGCGTGGGGCACCCTCGCGGCGGGGCTCTTTGACTCTGCGGGCTTCAGCCTTTCGCAGGTCGGCGTGCAGGCGCTCGGCATCGCGGTGGCGTTTGCCTGGACGTTCCCGGTCAGCTACCTCACCTTCTCGCTTGCCGATCGCCTGGTGGGCGGCATCCGAATCGACGACGAGGCCTACGGTCTCGACCAGTTGGAGCACGATGTGGATGCCTACCCAGAGTTCGGCGGCATGTCCAATGGGGCAGAGGAGGCGGAGAAGACCGGCGGCGAGGCGACAGCCGAAGTCGTGTAGAGCGGCATTGCGTGTCGCCGAACAGGCGGGCCGGTCAAGGGAAACCGGTCGGCTCCTTCACATTTCCCCGTTCCACCGGCGCGACTTGCAAGTGGAGAACGCAGGGGGAAGGGGAGGACATGCAGCAATCGCTGTGCATCGCCCATTCCTCAGGGGGAGAATCGTAGCACGCGAAAAGCGACGGCCTCAGGGACGGGCCCGGTGGGAGCCCGCCTCCCTGGGGCCGTCCATCTGTTGGCGCCACGGCAGGTCTCGAGACGTGCGATTGCGGATCGGAAGACTACGGATGAGAAGATTCACCGAGTACATGGAAGAGCCGACCTCCGCACGGATGCCGACATCACGGAGGAGTGCGGTGTTTTTCCGTGGGAACCCTGGGGACCCCCGAATGCCAGCTACACAGCACTCAACGTGAATCAGTATCCGTAGATCGAGAGATCCTCGCGCCGCATGTGCGTGTTGAGCACGATGGCGAGGAGCGCCGTGTGGGCGAGCATCGCCGAGCCGCCGTACGAGAGGAAGGGAAGGGGAAGCCCGATCACAGGCAGCATGCCGGTCACCATCCCGATGTTGATGAAGATGTGGATCAGGTAGACGCCTACGGCGCCCGCCGCTACGATGCTGCCGAAGGGGTGCTTGACGTCGGCCCCTAGCTTGACGAGCCGCAGGAGCAGGACGGCCAGCAGGCCCAGCACGAGAAGCGACCCGACGAGCCCAAATTCCTCGGCGATGACGCTGAAGATAAAGTCGGTCGTTTGCTCGGGCACATACGCGCCCTGCGTCTGCGGGCCCTGCATGAACCCGGTTCCCCAGAGGCCCCCGGAGCGGAGGGCCGCTTTCGACTGCACCAGATGAAACCCGACCCCCTGCCGAAATTGCTCAGCCCCCGGGTTTGTGAAGGAGAGCAGCCGCTTGACCTGGTAGGGCTGGAGGACTTTACTGAGCATGAGCGACACGACGGCCGTCACGCCGCCTGTGAAGGCGGCCGCAAGGGCGGCGATGGAGCGCTGTCTAGAGTACATCCAGAGAGCGCCCGTAAACACGACGGCAAAGGCGAGGGCGACCGGAAGGGAAACGAGCGCGAGGTACCCTGCGATGGCCGGCGAGATCATGAGAAGAATCACGGAAAGTGACAATCCGCTCCAGAACAGCATGATGGGCACGAGACCGAGGAAGACCAGAGCGGTGCCGAGGTCATTTTGAAGAACGACAAGCACGGCCGGCACGAGGATGAGGGCGGCGGCCTTCAGGGCAAAGCGTAGGTCCTGTTCCGCACGCGTGTGCCGCTCGGACAGCAGTTGGGCCACGGCGAGCACAGTGCCTACCTTGGCAAATTCCGAGACTTGCATTCGGAAAGGACCGAGGGCAAGCCACGCACGCGTCCCATGCACCTCCACGCCTATCACGAGAGAAAGCACTAGTAGGACCACCGTGAGCGCGTACACTGGATAGGCGACGTACCGCAGCACCCGAACGGGGAGGAGGAGGGTAATGCCGATCCCCACCACCGAAGCCCCGATCCAGATAAGCTGGCGACGAAAGTTGTCGCGCACGCCCTCGCTCAAGTACTCGGCGGCAGGACCGTGGGTCGTGCTGTAGAGGGCTAGGAGGCCCACGGCTACGAGTGCCCCCCAGAGGAGGAGCGTGTAGATGTCAAACTTCCAGGACGAGTCCTGCATGGAGCGGTGGGCACGGGGCTAAGGGGAGGAGCCGGTAGAGGAAGGCCCAGTGGACGATTCGGGCGACTGTGCTGCGGTCTGTGCAGGGGGGGTGGGGGCAGCGCCCGGGCTGGGTGTGCTCCCTTCGGGTGGAGCGCTCCGGACTTCTTCGAGTAGGCGCTGCTTCCAGTAGCGTCGGTTCCAAGTGTCTGCGATCTCTCCGGTGAGGTACTTCTCCGCCATCAGGCTGGCGATGGGGGCCGCTGCGGTCGCCCCGTATCCGGCATTTTCCACCACCACCGCAAGAGCGATTTCCGGGTCCTCATACGGAGCAAACATGATGAAGAGGGAGTGGGCCCGTCCGTGCGAATTCTGAGCGGTGCCTGTCTTGCCGGCGCTTGGGACTCCTGGGATCTGGACCCACTTGCCTGTCCCGTGCGTCATGACGCGCCGCATGCCAGCCTGCACGGTTTCGAAGTGCCGAGCATCGATCGGGATCGAATCCGGTGCGGGCTGATCCGGCCGGAAGGACCGGCCTGTTTCCGGGTGACGGGCCCGGCTCACAAGGTGAGGCGTGGGAAGCGTCCCGCCGTTGCCGAGCGCCGCTGTGTACCGGGCCAACTGAAGGGGCGTAACCCCCATGTCTCCTTGCCCAATGGCGAGATTGATCGTGTACCCCTCGGTCCAGGTGCCGTAGGTTTGGTTGAAGTAGGAGGAATCCGGGATGAGTCCAGGGGATTGGCGGAATCCATTGAAGGGAACAGGCCGGCCGAACCCGAACTCCAGCGCCCAGTCGTGCCACGTATCTAGATCCATCTCGTCCATCACCCGGTAGAAGAAGGTGTTGCACGACACCTCGATCGCTGTTTTCACCGTCATCATGCCCGCTTCCTGGTCCCCGTGATTTTCGAAAACGCGTCGCCCCACGCGGTAGCCCGTCGAGCAGTCCCGGCGTTCGCTTGCGGTCAGTTGGCCGGTCTGGAGGGCAACGAGGGCCATGAAAGGCTTCCAGGTGGAGCCGGGCGGATAGGTGCTCTGAGTGGCTCGGTTGTACAGCGGCTCGCCCGGGTCGGTGCGGAGGCTGTCCCACACCGACGCACTGGTGGAGCGTGCGAAGAGGCGCGGGTCAAAGTCCGGCTGGCTCACGAACGACAGAACTGCCCCGTTGTCGGGGTCGAGGGCGACGACCGCTCCTCGCTTGCCGACGAACAGGGACTCGGCGAGGGCCTGCAATTCGTGGTCGAGGGTCAGATGCAGATCATAGCCACTGACGGCCGGCTCGTCCTTCCTGCCGTTTTGGTACGGCATGATTTTGGTCCCCTGTACACTCACAAGCACGTACTTGCGGCCTCGCTTGCCCCGGAGAAGAGACTCGTAGGCGTGTTCGAGGCCCGTCTTTCCGATGTAGTCGCCCGACCGGTAGCCATTCGAGCGCTTCCGGGCGAGGGTTCGGTCGTCAACTTCGTGGACGTATCCAAGGGCGTGAGCGGACAGGGAGGACGTGGGGTAGCGCCGGCGCAGTTCTACGTCGTAGGAGACCCCAGGAAGCTCGTGCAAGTGCTCCTGCACACGACTGAACGCCTCGAACGAGACCTGCTGGAACGAACGGCTCGGCCGGAAGGCATTCCACTCACGGGCTTGCTCAAGTTTTTGGACGACCGTCGAGTCGGCCACGTCCAGCAGGCGGGCGAGAAGGCCGGTTTTCGACCGGTCGAAGAAGTGCGGAGTAAGCAAAATTGTGTACGTGGGCTGGTTGGCAACCAGAAGGGTCCCGTCCCGGTCGTACATGGCCCCCCGCGCCGCCTCAATGGGGCGTCCACGGACGGCACTTCCAGGGGGCACCGCATCGCTGTCCCCACCGGTCAGGCCCTGTAACTGAATGAGCCGAAGGCCGAGCAGGAGAAAGAGGGTGAGAACGACACCAGCGTAGATCCGAACCCGAGTGCGATATTCGTCCATGCCGGGTGGACGAGTCAGTGTCCTGGCTTGAGGGGAGACGCGACGGTAGGAGAGACCAGTCCCCACTCGGCGCCAAACGAGCGGTCACTTCGTAGGTTGCGCGTTGGGGACCAGGGAAAGCATACAAGCTCGTTCCATCGGGGGAAGAACCATTCCGAAGATGAGAAGGTTAGAGGAACTCCTTTTGCGAAAAAATCCTCCTTTGTTCCAGCAGGCCTCTTTGGACGAGTGGGGAAGGGGCCCGACGGATTTCGCCGTCGAAGCCACGATGGCCGGAGCTTGCGAAGGGAAACCGGCGACCCAACACGCTCCCGATCTCCTTGCTTGAATTCTCGTTTCCTCATGCGACGGTTCAAGACGATCTTCTCCCTCATCGTATTCTTCTTGTCGGCGTTCCTGGTCACCGGAACGGCTTCGGCTCAGTACTTTGGGAAAAATAAGGTCCAGTACGAGCAATTCAACTTCAAGACGTTCGGGACGGATCACTTCAATATTTACTTCTACCCGTCTGAGAAGCAGGCCGTCGAAGATGCGGCCCGGATGGCCGAGCGGTGGTACAACCGACACTCCCGCACTTTCCTTCGGGAGTTTCAGAAGAAAAAGCCCCTGATCTTCTACGCCAACAGCCCCGACTTTCAGCAGACCAACGTCGTGCGGGGGCGGCTTGGCCAGGGGACCGGGGGCGTAACGGAGAGCGTCAAGGAGCGGGTCGTGATGCCGCTCGCCGGGAGCTACGCAGAGACCGATCATGTGTTGGGGCACGAACTGGTCCACTCGTTCCAGTACGACATTGCCCTTCGCAAGAACAACCAGGGCTTCTCGCTCCGCAACCTGCCGCTGTGGTTTATCGAGGGCATGGCTGAATACCTGTCGGTGGGGCGGAGCGACCCCCACACGGCCATGTGGATGCGAGACGCAGCCCTACGCGAGGACTTGCCGACGATCCAACAGTTGACGCAGAATCAGCAGTCGTTCTTCCCGTACCGCTACGGGCAGGCGTACATGGCGTACATCGGCGGCAAGTACGGCGATGCAGCCGTGACGGACCTTTACAAGATGAGCGGACGTGTAGGGGTCGATTCGGCGTTTGTGTACACGCTCGGCATCACGGCCGACTCTCTCTCGGAAGAGTGGAAGCAGGCCACGAAGGAGTCGTTTTTGCCGGTTGACAACCGGACCCCTGTCGACTCTGTCGGCAAGGCCATCATTGGGGAGCCCGGTGCAGAATTCCAGCTCAACGTCTCCCCAGCCGTGAGTCCAGACGGGCGGTACGTGGCGTTCATCTCGCGGCGCAACCTCTTCACTACCAATCTCTACGTCGCCGACGCCCAGACGGGCAAGATCATTCAGGAACTGGAGGGCACCCAGTCCAATCCTCACTTCGATGCGCTTCGGTTCATCAACTCGGCGGGGGCGTGGTCGCCCGATGGGCGGCGGTTCGCGTTCATCACGTTTGCGGAGGGGCGTAACGAGATTAACACGTTCAATGTCAAGACGGGCGAGATTCAGACGCGTACGGTGGTTGAGGACGTAGGGGCCATTCAGAACCTTGCCTGGTCCCCGGATGGACGCACCATTGCCTTCTCGGGCCTCGAAGGAGGCACGAGCGACCTCTACCTCTACAATCTCGAGGAGGAGACAGCACGACAGCTTACCAACGATCGGTACGCGGACCTTCAGCCAACGTGGTCCCCGGACGGGGAGACCATTGCCTTCACGACCGACCGGGGGCCGAACGGGACCAACTTCAAAACCCTCGACTACGCAAAGAAGCGCATCGGCCTGATCGATGTGGAGACCGGTGAAACTCAGGCCCTCCGCCCCTTCGAGACAGGCATGCAGCACAACCCGCAGTTCAGCCCGGATGGTCGTAGCATCTACTTCATTGCCACCCAGGATGGGTTCAAGGATGTCTACCGCTACGATCGAGACGAAGAGGCGACGTACCGCGTGACCCATCTGCAGACCGGTGTGAGTGGCATCACGGCCCTGTCGCCAGCGATGTCTGTGGCCCGCCGGAGCGGCCGGATGATGTTCTCGGTGTTCTCACACGGGGGGTACTCCATCGTGACCCTTCCGGCGGAGGAGACAAAAGGGACGCGGGTGAAGACGGAACAGGTCACCGGCACAGCGTCGATGCTCCCCCCTGTACAACCTACAGACGAAGGCCTCGTGGGTAGCTACCTTGACGACCCCCTGACTGGACTGAAGGACATTGAGACGCCCAAGGTGAAGGATGCAAGCAACCGCCTTCGGCTCGACCGGGTCGCGCCGCCCTCTGTAGGAGCATCGGCCGGAGGGCCTTTCGGCACGCAGGTGGCCGGGGGCGTTGGCTTCTTCTTCAGCGACATCCTCGGACACCAGAACCTGAGCGTGTTCGTTCAGGCCAACGGGACCCTGAAGGACATTGGGGGAGGGGTCTTCTACACCAACAAGAAGCATCGGTACAACTACGGGGTTGGGGTCTCACATCAGCCCTTTGCCTTCGGCCAGTTGATTCCCGTGAGGACGAGGAGAGGGCTATCGGCCATCCAGGTCGTCCAGCGCATTTACCAAACCCAACTGGGAACCCGGGCGAGCTATCCGTTCTCGGAAACGAATCGGCTCGAGTTCAGCCTGGGAGGCACACGCTACGGGTTCGGCATCACAGCTCGGGGCCCAACCGGGAGAGAAATCAGTCCGGAACAGCTCGGCCTCGGGGGACTCCCTGATCCAATCTATCTGGCCCGAGCCGGGGTCGCCTACGTGGGGGACTTTTCGAGCTCGGGACTGACCTCTCCCCTGCAGGGGGGACGCTACCGGTTCCAGGTCACGCCGCAGCTTGGCTCGCGAAACTTCTTGACCGTACTGATGGACTACCGGCGTTACTTCTACCGTGAACCAGTCACCCTTGCGATTCGGGGGCTCCATAAGGGCAATTACGGGGCAGGCCAGTTCAAAGGGCGGTTTACGGACACTTTCGTCCGGGAAACCCTCGGCGATCCCTATCAGCTTGGCTTTGTGCGGGGATATAGCTTCAGTTCAATCTTCGAGACGCCGAAGTGCCAGCGCCAGGGCATCTGCAACATCGGACGGCTGTACGGAACGCGGATGGCTCTTGGCAGCGTGGAGCTCCGCATTCCGCTGCTCGGCCCCGAGGTCCTTAGCCTCTCGACCTTTAAGTATCTCCCGACCGACCTTGTGCTGTTTGCCGACGCCGGGGTCACGTGGACCAGCGAGGACCTGACGAGCCTGACGTTCTCGTCGAACACAATTCAGCCGGAAGAAGAGGGATCAGTGCCGGCACAGCCGGTGACGAGCGCCGGGGTGTCCGCCCGCGTGAATCTGCTGGGCGCCCTCGTCTTTGAGGCCTTCTACGCCCGAACCTTTCAGCGCGACCAACCCTGGGACTTTGGTCTCATCCTGCGCCCGGGCTGGTAGGCCTCTCAGCCATCGAGGCGCCCACGGAGAACGGTCGTAGCGCGCCCCGCCAAGGTGATCCGCTCGGCATCAGGGGTGTCCAGGTGCACGCGCACCGTGCCCCCTCGATCCGAGACTTGGCGCCCAGTGAGGGACGTGTCCCCTGTCTGCGCGGCCCAATACGGTCCCAGCGCACAGTGGGACGATCCGGTTACGGGATCCTCCGGAACGCCCACCCGGGGGGCGAAGAAGCGAGACACGAAGTCGATGTCGCTAGCCTGAGCCGCGGCGGTGACGATGACGCCGCGGACGTCGCTCAGGGTGGCCAGTGCCGATAGATTGGGTTGGAGAGCACGTACGACGTCGGGATCGGGAAGGTGGACGAGATAGTCGCGCTCACTGCGCCGGATGGCGTCGGGGGTCACATCGTCCAGGCTCTTAAGGAGCGCCCCGGGCGGCTCGACGGTCTCAACAGGATCGACGGGAAAATCCATGCGAATCCAGTCGCGATTCCGCCGAGCCGTGAGAGAACCG
>NZ_JBDGQQ010000014.1:0-12769 GCF_042218895.1 Salinibacter sp.
AGCCGACATGTGGCGAATTGGCGTTGTCCCTCCCTACGTGGATGCCGACGAGCACAGGCCACTCCTAGAGGAGAAGGGGGCCCACGTCGTTCTCGAAGACCCGAATGATCTGCCCGGCGCCATCGACGCGCTTCCAGACCGTACTCGCGCCGGGGCGATGCCGTAGACCCTCTTTTCTCTCTTCCCCGAGCGGCAGACCCGGGAGTTTGGGTCTGCTTTTTTACGTCCACCACCGGGCGCATTTGCGGTCCGGGGGATGAGGCCTGGACGGGGATGCCGTGAAGTCGGCGCGAGGCCTGCGCGCCGCGGACACAGGCGCGCTCGGGGCATCAATTCCCGCCGCACATCGCGGGCTGAACTGGCCGGCCCGCGGGACCTACTCATCCGCGAGTGCCGTGCGTACCGTGTCCTCCATCCGATCCATGTGGCGGCGGAGCGTCTCGTAGCCCATGTGTCGTCGGGCCACGGACCAGCGGGCCCGAGCCACCCGCTCGATGCCCTCCTGGCAATCGGGCTCGAAGGAGCGCTCCGGGGTCTGCATCAGGTACCAATGGGTAGTCTTGACGGCGTAGTGGTCCTCGTCCGGATAACCATGCCGGGTGGTTCCCAGGGCCCGACCCATCCTAAGCGTATCAACGCCAATTTCCTCACGCACCTCGCGCTTCGCACACGTCCTTACAGTCTCGCCGGGGGCCTTCGTGCCCTTCGGCAGGTCCCACACCCCCCGCCGAAAGATGACCAGCAGCGCCACGTCGTTGGGGAGCGCACATCCCACGTACCCGCCCCCGGCGGTGACTGGACGCGGCGGCCGGTAGGGGTCTGCGTTGCGGAGGGCATCCGGCGGCACTACAGGCACCCGCACCGATCGCGCGTCTTCAACCAGTTCGTTTGCGGGAAGGCGACTCCCGTCCACTACGAGCACCGGCCCGGCCCCCACCGGCAGAGCATCATAATCCATCCAGAGCCGGACGGTGCCCTCCCGGGACGCCGATACACCTTGTTCTTCGAGGACAGGGAGACTCGGGTCCCGCGCTGTGACACGATAAAAGAGGAGCATCGAGGACGAATGAAGGGACTGACTGGTAAAATCGTGTGACGAGGCGGAGCTACATTGGCCACACCAGGGGGGCGACAACAAGGAGAACGATCCAGAGCAGCACTTGGAGGATGCCACCGACCCGCACAAAGTCAACGAAGCGGTAGTTGCCCGGTCCGTACACCATGAGGTTGGCCTGGTACCCGATGGGGGTGCTGAAGGCCATCGACGCGGCGAGCGTGATCGATACCATGAAGGCGCGTGGCGCGAGGCCTTGGCTCTCAACAACCGATAGCGCAATCGGAAACATGAGGGCCACCGCACCATTGTTCGTGACGATATTTGTAAGCGCGGCGGTGCCCAGGATCAGGCCAGCGAGGAGGCCATAGGGGCCGAACGGCTTGGTCGCATTCACGATGGCCTCTCCCATCATTTTTGCTGCCCCGCTGGCCTCCATGGCTTGGCCAATGCCCAGGGCGGCCCCGATCACAATGAGCACGTTCCAGTCGACGGCCTCCCGGGCCCGCCCCGGCGTGAGAACGCCGGCTGCCACTAGGACCAGCGCCCCCAGGGGCCCGGCGACGGCGATGTGTAGCGTTCCGGTCCCCACGAGCCCCACGATCGCGACGATGACGGCGACCGCGACGCGGAGTTCCCAGCCGCCAGCATGCGGGCGCATCTCTTCGCGTTGCTCTCGCGCCTCCTCTTCGGTTTTTTCGTCCTCCCCGCCCGCCTCACTGGTGATCACAAATTCTCGGGACTTTTCGTAGCCGCCCCGGAATCCCCTCTTCGTGTCCAGGAGCAATGCGTCCCCAGGACGGAGGCGCACGTCGCCGAGGGGCGGCTCCAGGCGCTCGCCGCCTCGCCGAATGCCGGTAAGGACGGCCCCAAAACGCTCGCGGAAAGGAATGTCGCTCACCTCTTCCCCGATGAGCGATGACCCCTCCCGGACGACGACCTGGTGGAGCTCTCGGTCCTCGCCCCGTTCGATGTCGGCGTAGGCGAGGCGCAGCCCCGGAAAGGCGCTCAGCCCAAGGTCCCGCTCGGGAACGCCCTGCACCCGCTCTGTCTCGTCGAGCGCCTCAACGGTGCCGTCGTCCGCCCCTTCAAGAGCCGCCTCGACCGTCGGCCCCGAGCCGTCCGCAACCTCCATCTCGCTCGTCGTAAACAGCAGGCGGTCGCCCGGCTGCAGGGTCGCGTCGGACTGCACAGGGGCGATCTGCTCGACGCCCCGGTCAATGCGGACCAGCGTGAGGCCGGGCATCAGTTTCAGGTCAGCATCCTCGACCGTCTCGCCCACCAACGGCGAGTCCGTCGCCACTTCGATCTCAACGAGGTCGGCACGCTCCTCTTCCTCCTCTTCCCGAATATCCCCCCGTTCCGGGAGGAGGGCGGGCGCCACGAAGACGACGTAGGCCAATCCTACTACTGCACAGGGCACCCCCGCCCAGGCGAGCTCGAAGAATCCGAACCCCTGCATGTCGTGTGACTGCAGGAGGCCGTGCATGACAAGGTTGGTCGACGTGCCGATAAGGGTACAGATGCCGCCCAGAACCGCAGAAAAGGCAAGCGGCATCAGAAGCTTTGAGGGCGATACGCCGTGGCGCCTGCACCAGCCGCGGATGGCGGGAATGCCCATCGCCACCACCGGCGTGTTGTTGAGGAACGCCGAGTACGTGGTCACCGAGGGACACATGCGGAGCAGGAGGCGGCGGATGCCTTGCTCCTCCCCGAGTATGTAGCTACTAGCGACATCGAGGGCCCCAGTCTCCTGCAGCCCGGCGGCCACAACGTACAGGGACCCAAGGGCCAGGAGTGTTGAGTTGGCAAACCCCTTTAGTGCCCGCTCCAGATCGATGACCCCCCCGAGCACGAGTATGACGAGTCCCCCAAGCAGCACGCCATCGGGACTGAGGAGGTCCGTGACCAGTCCAATGAAGACCGCCACCAGCACGCCGAACGTCAGGAGGAGGTCGACACTCATCTGGGTCGGAGGCAGTGGTGTGAAGTTGTGTTCGTAGAGGATGCTCGCCGATCCACACGCCAGCGGACGCGTGCAGCTTTGCCGTCGGGGGAGGGCCCGAGGTCGGTGCTTGCTCCACTGTAATCTGTCAGGCTCGCTTGCACGCCGGACGCACGTCCTTGCGTTCGATCGGGGCGCTCGGAGGAGCCAAATTTCGATCGCTTCCCGAACAGAGGCCCCCCGGACGGCCCTGTTCTGAGGGCCGGAAGGGTCGACAATCAGTCGATCTTCCGATCTTCAGCCGGGGAAGGTTCCTTCGCACAAACAACTTCACGCTGTTGGGTCCGGAGGTTTTGGGGAATTGGAGGTTCTTGAAGGCTGTCACGAGGAGTAGACATCGTACTGTAGACGGACGAGAATCCGCCTTTGTTTACACGGACGGACGCACTTCCGACCGTCCCTTTTCCGGGCAGAGGAGCGGAGGTCACCGACGAGGCCTTCATTCTCACATTTCCTTCATGGTACGCCGGGATCAACAACCGACTCTCCGATTTTCTCGTGCTCTGTGCGCCAATCGTCTCTGCGTGCATCCACGCTTCCTGCTTCGTACCCGCTCTCTGAGAAGAGGACTCCTCCCGAGGCACGCTTCCCATGTGGCACCAAGCCTGGTCGTGGTTCCAGGAGAGCCTCACGATTCGCCGGTGGCTCTCGGAGTACTCGGCGGAAACGCTGCGAAACGACGCGGCGGCGGGCCTCACGGTCGGGGTGATGCTCATTCCGCAGGCCATGGCCTACGCCGTCATCGCGGGCCTGCCCCCGATCTACGGGCTCTATGGCGCCCTCGTCCCGCTCCTCGTGTATCCGGCGTTCGGCACGTCCCGCCAGCTCGCCATCGGCCCCCAGGCGCTCGACATGCTGATCCTCGCGGCCGGACTCGGGGTTATCGCCGAGGCCGGCACCAGCGAGTACGTGACGCTGGCCATCGTCGTAACCGCCATGGTGGGTGTGCTGCAGATTGCGATGGGGGCCATGCAGCTCGGGTTCGTGGCCAATCTGCTGTCGCGCCCGGTGATCACAGGCCTCACCTCCGCCGCGGCACTGATTATCGGATTCAGCCAGCTGGGCAGCCTCCTCGGCGTGGACCTCGGCAACTCGCAGTACGTCCACGTCATCCTGTGGCGGGCCTTCCAACATCTCGGGGATGTCCACCTGTTGTCCCTGGCCATTGGGGGCGCCGGGATCGTCCTGCTCGTCCTTCTGCCGAAGTGGAGTCGGCTGCTGCCGGAGGCGCTCATTGTCGTGGTCCTGGCGACGGGGGCCAGCTACGCGTTCTCGTTCGAGGCGAGGGGGGTGGCGGTCGTCGGGTCCATCCCGATGGGCCTTCCGACGCCCAGCCTGCCAGACCTGGGCCCGAGCACCCTGAACGCGCTCCTGCCGGCGGCGGTCACGCTGGCGCTTGTTCAGTTTATGAAGAACGTGTCCCTCGGGCGTGTCTTCGCGACGCGGCACGGCTACACGATCGACGCCAACAAGGAGCTCGTCGGGATCGGCTCCGCCAACCTCGTCGGCTCGTTTTTCGCCAGCATCCCGGTATCGGGAAGCTTTTCGCGGTCGGCCGTCAACGACCAGACCGGCGCGCAGACCCCCCTCGCCAACTGGTTCACCGCCGGGGTCATTGCCCTCACTCTTCTGTTCCTGACCCCGCTTTTCTACTATCTGCCCCAGCCAGCCCTGGCCGCAATCATCATCGTGGCCGGGATCAGTCTCATTGACCTCCACGAACTCCGAAGCCTCTTCAAGGCCCGGCGGCGGGACGGATACATTGCCCTGTTCACGGCGGCCTGCACGCTCTTCATCGGCATCCAGGAGGGCATCCTGCTCGGCATTGGGGCCTCCGTCATCGCCGTCCTCTTCCGCATCAGCCGCCCCAATGTCGCCGAGCTCGGCCACGTCCCGGGGACCCGTCTCTTCCGCGACCTGGACCGGTTTGAGCAGGCCGTGCGCCTCAAGGACATCATGGTGCTACGGGTAGACGCCTCCTTCTCGTTCGCCAACGCCGAATACTTTAAGGACTTCATCCTGGAGAAGAGCGAGCAGGAGGGGCGCAACGTGGAGGTGGTCATCGTGGACGGGAGTAGCATTAACGGGCTCGACACAACCGCCATCGAGGCGCTGTTCTCGGTCGTGGAGACGCTGGACGACATGGGCATCGAGCTCCACCTGACCGGTCTCATTGGGCCGGTGCGCGAGACGGTGCGCCGCTCAGGCCTCCACGCCCTGCTCGGCGAAGACCGGTTTCACCTCGACCCCCACGCGGCCGTCGTCGACGTGCTAGAGCGATGGGACCAAGCGGAGGACACCGAGCGGACTGAGCAGTATTTTGCCACGACGGAGCCGGAGAAGAAAGAGGCCACCCCGGCGGCGTCGTGAGCCCTTTGGTCTCACGGATTCGCAGAGTTTGAGAGGAGCGTGCCGCAGTCTCGCGCCCGCCGCATCACCTGCCCGACCGTGAAGGTCCAGCGCGGCGCCACGTCGCACCCCGCCGCTTCGAGCGCGGCGGCGGCCCAGTGGTTGCAGTTGTTGAAGACGTGGTACGTCAGCGGCGACGCGTAGAAGCGGCTGCCGGCGTAGTACCCGGGCGCCGCGGCCGTGGCACCGCCGGTCGAGTCGACGGCGAACGATTCGGCCACGAAGGCGGTGAGGGCGTCGAGCTCGCCCGGTCCCACTGGCACGCGCACGACGGTCCGTTCCGGAAATCGGGCGGGTACGGCCCGGTCGAGGGGCACAACGTGGAGCACGCTGCCCGTGGGCCAGAGGCCGGCCCGCGTCATTCCCCACACGCCCCGAACCTCGCCGGGATAGTAGCGCGCCTCGCCCCAGCCCACCTCCAGGTACCGCGCGTCCGGAAACGAATCGAGGACGGGCCACCGCCCTCGGGGCACGTCGGCCCGGCGGACCGCGATGCCCGCGTGCCAGCCGTGCTGCACAAGGTAGACGGCGCTCGTGCTATCCGTCGCGGGCCGGACCGCTTGCCGCGGCAGATGACACCGGATCGCCAGAAGAACGACCCAGACGGCCACTGCACCGACAAGAAGGCCGCGCCACCAGCGCATCTGCACAGGGAGCTGATGAGTCAGGGCAGTGGAGAACACGTTCAATCAACATCCAGTCTCCAAGATCCACACGACGACGCGGTGCGACACGCCCCACGGTTTTCCCCTTTTTCCTTCGTCGCCTCAGGACCAGCCGGGCTGCATTCGAGCCGTCCAGTGGCTATTCTGAAGCACACTTGGTCTTCCAATCAGCTGCTTCCCTCATGGACCCAAACGCCGCCCTCCGCTCCCACCTCACAGATCTGCTGACCGCCCGCCAGGCCCACTGCACGTTCGAGGACGCCGTGGCCCACGTGCCGCCTGAGCGCCGCGGAGAGCGCCCCGAGGAGCTGCCCTACTCGGTGTGGGAGCTTACCGACCACATCCGTGTCGCCCAGCGCGACATCCTCGACTACTGCCGCGACCCGGACTACGAGGCCCCCGACTGGCCGGACGACTACTGGCCCGGCGCCCCTGCTCCCCCCGACGCGGCGGCGTGGGACGACTGCGTGGCTCAGGTGCAGAGCGACCGCGCGGCACTGCGCGACCTCGTCACCGACGAGACGATCGACCTCCACGATACGGTCCCGTCCAGCGACGAGCACACGTACCTGCGCGAAGTAATGCTTGTGGCCGACCACACCGCCTACCACATCGGCCAAGTCGTGACGGTGCGCCGCCAGCTCGAGCTTTGGCCGCCGAGCGCCGATCACGAATGAGAAGAGGGAGAAGAGCGACGCAGAGCGAACGAAGCGGAGTCGAGCAACGCGCAGGGTCGAAACGCTAATTGTCTTAGGAGTTGACGTGCGAGCTGGCAGGCGCAGTGACGCTTTTCCGCCGCGCCTTTACACGTGTGATGCGAAAAATTCGCCCTCGGCCGGCCACGCTTACCCAGGGGTCACCGCTTCTGAGAGCCTAGAGATGGCGGTCGAGGTAGGCCTCTGCCTCCGTCTTCACACGTCCGCGCATCGGCTGAAGGAAGGCACTGAGATTGATCGCGACGTGCACGGACGTGGCTTCGACCCTGATATGGCCATCGGCCCCCTGGCCATCGAACTGAAGAGTATTTCCAGTCCACTGGGCGTCGACTCCGAGTTCCTGTTCAAGCTCCTGGACCACACGCCCCACGGCCGCGCGTCCGTCCTCGAGGCCCAGGGAGTGCGAGTGGGTGATATCAATGTCAGCCATTGTGGAAACGGGGTGTCGAAAAGAGCGGACAATCAGAAAAGGGGTACGAAGAGCCACAGGGTCCGTTCTCCCCGTCCCCTCGCCGTTCCCCACGTTCTTCGACCGCTCCTTGTAAGTGCCCGGTGGACGTCATTTGTTGTGGGGTGTCTGTCGTACGCCCATCCACCGACCTATTGCTCGCATGCGTCCCATCCGCCTTCGTCACCTCCTTGGCCTCGCCCTCGGTCTACTCCTCCTGCCCGCGGTGGCCGTCGCCCAGCCGGCCGACGGACTGCAATCGCCCGCCACGTTCTTGGGCTACGAGCTCGGCGAGCAGTTCACGCCCCACCACCGGGTTACCGACTACGTGCGGCACGTAGCCACCCACTCCCCCCGCATCACGGCCCGCCAGTACGGCACGTCGGTAGAGGGACGCCCTCTCCTTCTGGCCACGGCCACCACGCCTGCCAACCACGACCGCCTCGAGACGCTCCGGCGCGACAATTTGAAGCGGGTCGGATTCCGCGAAGGCTCCCCGCAGGGTCCCCCTACGGCTATCGTCTGGCTCAGCTACAACGTGCACGGAAACGAATCCGTCTCGACCGAGGCGGCGCTCAAGGCGCTCTACGCCTTCGGCAATCCTCAGAACGACCGGACGCAGCGCTGGCTCAAAAATACCGTCGTCCTGATCGATCCCTGCCTCAACCCCGACGGCCGCGCCCGCTACGTGCAGTGGTACAAGCGCATGACGGGCGATCAGCCCAACGTCCGCACGGCGGCGCGGGAGCACCACGAGCCCTGGCCCAGCGGCCGTACGAATCACTACTACTTCGACCTCAACCGCGACTGGGCATGGGGCATCCAGCCGGAGACGCGGCACCGGCTTGAGGCCTATCACCGCTGGATGCCGCACGTTCACGTTGACTTCCACGAGATGGGCGTGAACGACCCCTACTACTTTGCCCCCGCCGCCAAGCCCTTCCACGAGAACCTGACCTCGTGGCAGCGGAAGTTTCAATTCACAATTGGCCGCAACAACGCCGAGTACTTCAACGACAACGGGTGGCTCTACTTCACCGAAGAGGTCTTCGATCTCTTCTATCCGGGCTACGGCGACACGTGGCCCCTCTTCAACGGCGCCATCGGCATGACCTATGAGCAGGGCGGCTCCGGGCGCGCCGGGCGCGGCGTCATTACCGCCGACGGGGACACCCTCACGCTCGACGAGCGCATTCAGCACCACTACACCACCAGCCTCTCGACCGTTGAGGCCACCGCCGAGAATCATGAGCGCGTGGTGCAGAAGTTTGCCGACTACTACGCGTCGGCCCGGAAGAATCCGCCCGGCGACTACCGGACGTACGTGGTCAAGCGCGGCGAGCGGGGCGATCGGCTCGCGGCCTTCGCCGACCATCTCGACCGCCAGCACATTCGATACGGCTACGCCACCGAGGCCCGCACCGTGCGGGGGCGGTCCTACCAGAGCGGCGACACGGAGAAAACGCGCATTCAGCGCGGAGACCTCCTCGTGAACGTGGCACAGCCGAAGGCCCGCCTCGCGAAGGTGCTCCTCGAGCCCCAGACGACGATCGTCGACTCCTTGATGTACGACATCACCGCCTGGGGCCTGCCCTACGCCTACGACCTGGAGGCCTACGCCTTGACGGAGCGCGTCACGCCGGCGAGCGACACGGTGCCGGGGACCGCGCCCTCGATGACGGGCGACGCCGACACGCCCTACGCCTACGTCACGCCGTGGGCGAGCCGGGCCGACGCCCGCTTCGCCGCGGCCCTGCTCCGCGAGGACATTCATGTCCGGTTCGCCGAGAAGGCGTTCACAGTAGACGGCCGGTCCTACGAACCCGGCGCCCTCGTGGTACTCCGCGCGGGCAATACAAATCGGATCGACCAGTTCGACGCGACCGTGCGCCGGCTCGCCGAGGCCCACGGCCAAGGGCTCCACGCCGTGTCCACCGGTTTTACCGAGAAGGGCCCGGACTTTGGCTCCGACAACTTCAGGATCGTCGAGCCCCCGCACGTAGCCGTCCTTTCGGGACCGCCCACCACGCCGCCGCGTCTCGGCGAGGTGTGGCACTACTTCGACCGTCAGATCGACTACCCGGCGACCTTGCTCCCGGCCGACGACTTTGCCCCAAGCATGCTCGACGACGTGACCGCACTCGTGCTCCCGGACGGAGACTACGGGGACTGGCTCACGGACGCACGGGCCGAGGCCATCACCCAGTGGGTTCGCAACGGCGGGCGGCTCGTTGCGCTTGGCGATGCCAACGACGCTTTGGCCGGACGTGCCCCCTATGCTCTCACCCGAAAATCAACGTCGGCAGGCCCGGATACGACCGCCGACACGCCGCTCTCCCGCTACGGCACGCGGACGCGGCGGCGGTTGTCGGAATCGACGCCGGGCAGCATTCATCGCGTACGGCTCGATAGCTCCCACCCGCTCGGCTTCGGCATCGAGCCGCCGTACTTCACGCTCAAGCGCAACGACGAGGCGTTCGCCTACCTCTCTCAGCAGCAGTCGGGATGGACCGTGGGGGCGCTCCAGGCTGCCGATCCGGTCAGCGGATTTATGGGCCACGAGGCCCAGCGGAAGGTCGAGGACACCCTCCTCTTCGGCACGCAGTCGCTAGGGGAGGGCCAGGTGACGTACCTCGTCGACAATCCGCTCTTCCGGGGCTTCTGGTACGGCGGTCAGATTCTGTTCGCCAACGCCATCTTCTTCGTCGGGACCAGCTGAAGATCTGCCCCGGAACGTCGGCCGATCGCTCACCTCGGCTCCTCCATCCCGATCGAGAACATGTTCTCTAGGTCGTGACTGGAGTAGACCCGGAACCCGATCAGCGTTTCTGTGTCGAGGATGCCGTCGATTTGGCGGATTTCCTCCGTCACGAGGTTGGCGAGGGCGTCGTTTTCGGCGACGCGAAGGATGGCGACGAGGTCGACGCGGCCGGCGACGGAGTGGACTTCGCTAACGCCGTCGAGGGCGGCCAGCTCGTCGGCCACGTCGTTGACCTTGTCGCGCTCGGTGTCAAGGAGAACAATGGCGGTGACCATGATTCGGGTGGGGACGTGTAAGGAGGGGAGGCCAGGAAGCGCGGTCGTTCGTGCCATCAAGATACGTTCCAAGGGCCGCACCCCCAAACGCCCGCAAATCTCAAACCTGCGTCTTTGCCCGATGGCCCCTTCCCCCTCAGATAACGCTGCCCCCCACGGCCGGCACTACGTCTACGTCGTCGAGTGCAGCGATGGCACCTACTACACCGGCTACACCACGGACGTGGAGCGGCGCGTGGACGAGCACAACGACGGCAGTGGGGCGAAGTACACGCGCGGCCGACGGCCCGTCGAGCTGGTGCACGTTGAGACGTACGATACTCAGTCCGACGCCATGCAGCGGGAGCATGCGATCAAACAACTGCGTCGGGCGGCGAAGGAGCAGCTTGTGCGGGACGGCGAGGCGGGACGGCGCCCCTCCCGGGACCCCACCGATCCCGACTGACCCGCTCCCCGCCCCCCGGACGGATCGTCCTGCAGGGTCCCACCTCCCCTCCGAGCATCCTCGGGGCGTCCCCAACAGGTCCGGGAAGGTGCCCCTCTCACGAGGGAAAATCATCATGCCAGCTTCTCAGGCCGTAACAGTGGTTTCATGACGGGGGCGATTGTCTACTTTTGGTGCGCCGACGGGGGCGCTACTGAACTTCAACGGTCTTGCGTGCACGGTCCGTGCCGTTGCGGTCGTCGGTGACCGTGACGGTCACCGTGTAGCTCCCCGCCGCTTCGTACGTGTGTGTAGGGGTGCGGCCGGTTGCACTCGCCCCGTCTCCGAATTCCCACTGGAACGACTCGACCTGCCCGTCCGGGTCGGTCGCCTGAGCCGTGAAGCTCACCGACGTGCCCGCACTGGGGCTCTGTGGCGAGAACGAAAAGCCCACAGACGGGGGCTCGTTGACTTCCCCCACGGAGTTGCAGCTCGCGAGCGTGAGCAGAGCGACAAGGAGAAGAGTCCAGGCAGGGACGCGCATGGGAGGGTGTCGACCAGTGAAATGTTCTGTGCTTTGGCGAAGCTGAGATGCTATGAGTGGGGATCTGGGGAGCACGCACCGTCTCCCTGCTACGTCAGTTCCCCGGCGGCCCACCGGAACGCATTCAACACAAAGGCGCGGTTGTCCGCACGGTCGAAGTATCCCGGCTCCGGAACCCCCCGGCCCTGCGGATTTTTCGATCCGAGAATTCCCGAGTCCGCGACGACGACCACACGTCCGATTCCGCTTTGAGCCGTTGCGCTGAAAAACGCTCTCTCGTGTGAGGGGAGCCGGACGACGGGCGCAGCACTGGGGGAGCTCTTCCAGAGCAGGCCGCAGTTCTCGAACACGATTTGGTCGACGCTCGCGCCCTCGGGGCCGCCCGACAGGATCGGATGGACGACCATCTGATTCCCCTCCAGGGAGCAGTCGCCGGACGGGTGATTGTAGTAGGTGAAGTCTAGTGCCTCGATCCCGAACTGTTCGGCGAGGCGGTCGTCTTCCTGGGTAAGGCCTGTATGATTGGTGAAGAGCACCAGCCCAGTCCCTCGCTCCACGGCGTCCACGATTCGGTCGATCTCGTCGTCGGTGTACGGGGCGGCGCTGAGGTCCATGCCGGGGGGAAAACTCTCGTTGGGGGGCCGTGTCGGAATGGCCAGCACGTCGGTCTCCTCTAGCACCGCCGCCGACAGCGGATCCCCCTCTACGGTGAACTCAACCTCCGCGGAAAGGCCGTTCTTCAGGGCAGCGATCGGCTCCTCGAGCCGGACGCCAGCCGGCTGAGGACCGATGGCCCGGCGGTGCACCTGCGACTGAAGGGCGTTGCCGTCAAAGAGGATCTGCATGGGGGCTGAGTGAGGAGCACAGGTTCGCGAGCGCGGGAGTGAACCGTCTGAGGAGTTCCAAGCCTCTTCCACAGGCTGTCACGTGGGGCCACGGTCCTCCGACGGGTAACGTTTCGTGTTGGGCCGGCGGCCCGCCCCCGCGGCGACCGGCTGGTCGAAACGTGCAGTGGTTCGCTCGGTGGGCGCCTACGGATCGGACTCAGGAGGCCAACCATCCGGCGATTGGGGCCCACTGCTTCTGGGGGACTGTCCGTAAAATCGGTGCCTGCTCTGCGGGCGGCCCGAGCGCGTGCAGGACGCAGGACGTGTGGAGTACGCTTTTCCGTCTGCGAGACCGTGCGAGCGTATGATCGATGGGGCGCACAATCTCTGCGACGCCGGTGTGCCCGTCGCTATCTACAACCGCACGGCGTCGAGGACCAAGCCGATCGGGGCGTCTCCGTTGCCCCGACGCCGACCGTGCTGGCCAGCCCCCCTGCTCAACGAGGTGCGTCCCGCGCTCAAAGCCATCGGTGATCCGGTAGTGCAGGGCGGAGGGGTGAGAAGCGGCACCAAAACGAAGCCCTTCACGAATCTCCTTCGGGGCCGCCTCGTGCAGGCCGATTCGGAGGCGCTTGTCTTCG
>NZ_JBDGQQ010000140.1:0-9841 GCF_042218895.1 Salinibacter sp.
CGAAACCAGAGGCTGGCCACGTCTTCGTGGTAGAACTGCCGGTAGGCCAAGCCTCTCCAATCCCCGAGGTCAACGTTGAGGCTGAAGTCATACATTGCAATGTGGTTGGCCTGAGACCGCTGCGACTCGGCCTGCGTCCGGTCGTCGGTAAACACTACGTCAGTGAGAAAGGCCACGTCGACCCATTCCCGAAACGAAGAGTTCTGTGGCCCGCGGAGAGGGCTCGTGCCGCCCCATTGCACGTGGTGCGTGATGCCGGCGTGGACGTTTGCGGAGAAGTCGGATGGAAAAAAGCGGAGGTACAGGGCCTTTTCGTGCAGGAGCGCCCCCTCGACGAATCGATCTTCCTCGAGCCAGCCGTGGGTCAGGTGGCCCCGAGCAGCCAGTGCGCCACCGGTGCCCGGAACTGGCACGTACCCATCGGAGGAGAGCGTTACCCTGGGGATCGGCGGTGCGTTCCGGCTCCGAACGACGCTCCCCAGCGAGAGGCTCGTATCGACGCGCCCGACCGTTTGCTCCCGGCGCCCGGCAGTGAGTTGGAACCAACCGTACTGAAGGCGGCCGTACAATTCGTGAATGGTGACAGTCCCGTTTTGGGAGGCGCGCCCGAGAAAGGTAGCCCCAAAGGAATAGTTGAGACCGGATGTCTCCACAAAGGGCCGGTGGGTACTGAGTCGGAGGCCAGCGTTGGCGGAGGCGGGGTCGACCGTGCCCCGCTGGTTGGCCCGCAGCCAGAAGGGGAGCCGATCGCCGGTCCCCGCGGCGCCGAAGAGCGTGACGGAGGCCCGGAGCGAGTCGGCCGGGGCCTGGGCCCCCGCGGGCTGGAGGAATCCGCCTACGAGTGCCCAGAGGAGAACGACCCAGAGCACCCCAAGTCCAAAACGGTGCGGAGGTCGTGCTCGGCTGCGGGCGGGCGGCTTGGAGGAGCGGAAGCGCATGTTCGTCGAGGGTGGATGTCGTTCTCAGACACGTGTCGCGTCGGGGCGAGAGGCGTCGCGGGAGGAGACGGGATAAGGCGGTACAGGCTCTCAGCCGCTGGACCGTCAGCACGGGCGGCCGTGGGGCCCAGCGGGAAATATGACTCCATTTCGACGTCTCACGCACACTGTACCGCTAGCACAAGCCGTCCCTGACCGCGGTCCTGGGGGCATTCACTTGTGCCTACGGCGCCTGTTTCCTGGAGGGCAAACGGACTGCGACGGAGGTCGAAGCAAGAAGGGGAAGCGGCCCCGACGGAACGTCCGACGCGGCGATTCTCGATCCCTATCGGTGGGAGGAGAGGTGCTCTCTCCAGTCTGCCCGGTCTCGGGGCCGAACGAGGCCCGTGGGCGGGACATTCCTGAAACCGCCGAGATTCACTGTCGTGCGGCCATGTGTCATTCATGTAGTCACACAACGAAGATGCCACAATGCGCATCACTGTTCGGCGTCCCGACGATCTCGGCGAGGACGTGAAACGCCGCACCGACAACGTGAGCAGGTACGTGACGGAGGCGCTCACGGAAAAATCCAGCGCGAAGGGCAGCGCCGTGCGCGCCGGAAGCTTTCGGGAATGGCGGGCGAGGGCACTGTCGATCCCGACATCCACGAGGAGAACTGTCAGATGCGCCGGGAGGGAGACCGGCAGGAGTCCGGTTGAGAAGCCTCCTGGCCCGTCTCCTGCGTCGGGGCTTTTCTTCGTGTCCCTCTCGCCTGCGAGTCAACGACGCACCGACTTTAGAATGGAAGGATTTGACCCCGGATTTTTCCTTGACGTGCGGGCGGGCAATTCCGACGTTCAGGACCTATGGCGGTCCGTGACGGAGCGCGACGTGCCCGCGGCTGTCAGCTCGGTGACGCTCTTCGAGATGGCCCGACATGGACGCGTGGGGCGGCTCGACCCGGAATTTGCCGACGCGGTCGTGGAGCGGGCCCGCGTGGCGTTCGAGCAGGCGGGCGTTGATCCGGTCGGCGTGCTGTCCCGGGCTGCCCGGATTGCCCGCGGAATGGGGATGCCGATGGCCGATGCCCTCATTGCCGCCTCGCTCGAGCACGTGGGGTGCGGCCGTGTGCACACGAGCGACGGCGGTTTTGAGGAGTACGAGGGCCGATGGAGGTCGTATTCTTATAGCGGGGTCCCTCGGCTCGCGAAGAACTGTTGGAGGGGTCGGGCTGCGGCTCGTTGTCTGGGTCAAGGCGAATTGTCGCGTTGACCGCAACGCGTACGCCGGGCGTGGCCGCCGCTACGGTCCGAGGCGCCCGTCCCCGATGGACTTCTCTTCTTGTACGCTGGCGTGCCGGATGTCGACCCCCTCGATGAGAAAAACGACCCCTTTTGCGATGTTCGTGGAGTGGTCGGAGATGCGTTCGACGGCCTTGCTGGCCGTGATGAGGTGGGCGGCGACCTCAGCGTGCTCGGGGTTCTCCTGAATGTAGCTGACTAGCGCCTGGAAGTTCTCGTGGTGCAGGCGGTCAACGTCGTCGTCGAGGTCCGGAATGCTGCGGGCGAGTTCAGCGTCCTGGTCCAGGAACGCCTGCTTCGCCTCGTCGAGCATGCGCCGCGCAGTCCGGGTCATCCCCCGAAGCTTCAAAATCTCAAGCACGCCGGGGGCCTCTGTCACGTGTTTGGTGTTGCGGGCCAGATTGCGACAGTGGTCTCCGATCCGCTCCAGGTCCGTGTTGATTTTCTCGGCGGTAAGCAACGTGCGCAGGTCGATGGCCACCGGCTGGTGCCGGGCCAGTATGCGCTCGCAGCGCTCGTCGACCTCCAGTTCCAGGGCGTCTACCTCCTTGTCACGCGCAACGACACGCTCGGCCTTGTCCATGTCGTGGTCGAGCAGGGCTTCGACGGCGTCGGTGAACTGCTCGGCCACGATCGTGGCCATGTCGAGGAGGCGACTGCGCAGTTCGGCAATCTCGCGGGCGAGACGGCTGGGCATGGGGGCTCCCTCGGTTCAGTGAGTGCAGTATCTGCGGCTCATACGCTGCGCCGTAGGAAGTTGTGCCGGAGCGGGGCTCGGCCCCACGCGGTTCACCTAGTCGAGGGAGGACGCTCCTGGCGCGTTGAGGGACTCGGCCGGCGCCGGAACGCCCCTCGCCTGCAGGGCCCGCAGTACCGACAGGTACGTGTCGGCCACGGCCGACCAGCTGAACGTAGACGTCGTGTGGCCGGCGGCCCGCTGTGCCGCCGCGTCGAGCCCCTCCGGGTCGCCCCGATACTGCCGAATCGCGTCCGCAAACGCCTCCGGGTCTGTGGGAGGCACGAGATGGCCGTTCACGCCCTCGGTGATCACGTCCCGGATGCCTTCGAGTCGGGCCGCGACGGCCGGCGTGCCGCACTGCCCGGCTTCGAGCAGGACAATGCCAAATCCCTCCATGTCGTCCTCGACCGGAATGTTCGGCATGACGAAGAGGTCGGACCCGCGGTAGAGGCGGGCAAGGGTGTCGTTCGGGACGCGGCCAAGGTGGCGGACCCGAGGGTGGAGGTCGTGCCGCTCGATGGCGTCCTGAATGGCGGACGACTGCGGTCCGTCTCCCGCAATCCAGTAGTGGACGTCGTCGGGGAGGAGGGGCATCACGGCGTCGACGAACCAGGCCGTGCCCTTCCGCCTCACCTGCCGCCCCACGCTGCAGAGCAAGAGCGCGTCGGGCGGAGCGGGAGGGGCCGGAGCGCCGACGTCCTGCCCGAGGGCCCGTCGGGCCGGCTCCCGGCGCTTTGCCCTTCGGAAACGGTCGGGATCGATGCCATTTGGCACGACACGGAGGGCGTTTGGAGAGGCCCCACGGTCGAGGCAGGCCTGCCGCGTAGCCCGGCTTACCGGAAGAACGGCGTCGAGGGCGTCGAACACTCGGGGCACGAACCACTGATAGGGGGGAAACGGGGTCGTCACGTCCAGGCCGTGCACGATCGCGGCCGTCCGCACTCCGTGCCGGCGGAGCAGTCCCTGCAAGGGCACAGCGAGAGCGGCCGTCACCATCGACGAGAAAAGCACCACGTCCACAGCCTCCCGGCGCGCCGCACGGCCGATCTGCCAGCCGGCCCTGGCGAGAAAAAAGGGGACCTTGACGTGCAACGTCCGCCAGGCGCTGCGCAGCAGCAGGGCGTCGTAGGCCAGCGACGCCTCACCGGTGGCCTTGGCGTCCAGGGACTCATGCAGCTTCAACGCCACTCGCTGCATGCCCCCGAGGTTTGCCAGGGGGCGACCGTCGGGGGGCAGGGAGTGAGAAACAAAGAGAAGGCGCACAGAGACGGAAGCCAGCGGGCAAGAACGACGTTACGCGGGAACTCCTGCCGGTGCGGGCGCCTGAGACTCCGTGCGGCGACGTCCAAGGACCCCATCGTAGTACCGGTTGATCCGACTGAGGACGTTCGACCACGTGAAGTCCTGGGCTCGTTCGAAGGCCGCCGTGCTCATGCGGTCCCGGAGCGAGGCGTCCGCGATGAGCTCGCACGTGGCCTCCGCGAACGCGTCGACATCTCCCGGCGGACAGAGCCGGCCCGTCGTCCCGTCGTCGACGAGGTCCCGGCTTCCGGCAGCGTCGGCACAGACAGTCGGGAGCCCCGACGCCATGGCCTCAAGCGTCACGTTGCCGAACGTCTCCGTGTCGCTAGGGAACAGGAAGACGTCGGACGAAGCGTAGGCCCGGGCAAGATTGTCGCCCTCCAGAAAGCCGGTAAAGGTCGCGTTCGGCAGGCGTGCCTCCAGGTCGTCTCGGGCCGGCCCGTCGCCCACGACGAGACTGCGATGCGGCACGTTCTGGCGCTCCAGGCGCTCGATCACGTCGGCGTAGACGTCCAGGCCCTTCTCCCGCACGAGCCGGCTCACGAAGGCCACGACGACCTCGTCGTCGCCGATCCCGCGTGCCCGGCGCCAGCGCATGGAGCGGCGCATTGGAGTGAACCGATCCGTGTTCACTCCTCGGGGCCAGAAACGAAACTCGCTCGTGATGCCGTGCTCCCGAAGAACCTCGGCCATCGTGTAGGTGGGTACGTACACCTGCCGGCACTGATTATAGAAGGAGCGCAGGTAGCTCCACACCGGCGCCTCCAGAAGCCCGAGGTGGTAGTACTTGAGGTAGGAACTAAAGTGGGTATGGTAGGAGGCCACGACCGGGGTCTCGGTAGACTGAGCGCGGCGGAGTGCCTGGTGTCCCAGCAGGTCCGGCGTAGCGACGTGGTAGAGCGTTGGGGCGAAGGTCTCCAGATCCTCCCGAACCGAGGGCGTAATCCCCAGCGACAGCCGATACTCCGAGCGGCCGGGGGCCGGCAGAGAAGGCACCGGTACGAGGGTGCCGGCGTGGTCGAGGGCGGGATCATCGACGGTCGGGGCGTACACCCGTACGGCTACGCCCTGTTGCTCGAGGTGGGCAACGAGGCGGTTGAGGGTCAGCGACACGCCGTCGGCGATGTGGTTGTAGGCACCGACAAAGAGGGCAATGCGCTTGGGGGGAGAGCTGCCGGAGCGATCCATGCGGGCACGGCGCGACTGCTCTGTAACGGTGTCCATACAGGCAAACTGCTGTGGCGAAGACTCAGGAGCTGGTGCTAAAAGACAGGCCCCAGGGAATCCCCTGCTGAGATTAGTTGTTGGGCTTGCTTAAGTACCGTTTCGCCGCGGCGCAGCATAAGGAGGTAACGGCCAGGAGTGTGTCTTTTCTGTTAACGATTGTTTGCAAGCGATGGACCGTGCAGACAGCGAGCAGACAGGAAGCCGGTTCGGGGGAGAGCCGTCAACCCTGGAGCAACAGTGCGCGGTTGTTGCCTCGGGGGAGCCCTATCCGCCTGGATGTTGAACGCTGCCCGTTCCTCGACCCTCCGGCCTTCCGAAAAGACCTCCTCGGAGGCCGACGCCCACGAGACAACGAAATTCATCGCGCTCGCGTGCTGGGCGCAGCGAAGAAGGAGTCCCGGAGACGGGCTCGATTAGCCGGGCACGGTGGTCGGGGCCTGCCCAGAAGAAAAAAGCCCCAGGGCCTTTTTCGCCCCTGGGGCCTCTGCTCTTCGGCACCGACCGCCAAGTACGGAGATCGGCGGGAACGTTCTCGGGTCTCCGGCGGGCTACTCGGTGGAGGTTGCCTTCTCGATCAAGTGGAGCACGTGATCGGTGTGGGCGCGCGTCTCCGCGTTCACGCCGCGCTTGCCGTCGATCATGTCCTCGATCTGCTGGAGGCTCTGCAGGGCGGCCGACTGGGCGAGGTGGTCGTATTTTTCGTTGCCCTCTTTCCCCACGACGCCGGCCAAGGCCTCTACGTACGCGACCTGGAGGTTTTGGCGGAACGTGTTGACGTTGCCCTGCGCATCCGCGGCGAAGATATCATTGGTTAGGTCTTCCATGTACGCCGCGAGCGAATACTCGTTGCCGTAGAGCCGGGTGTTGGTCATCCGCTCCAGCACGTTCGGGTGCAGGAGGTGGGCCAGGACGCTCTCCTGGATGCCGAGCACGCGGGCGTGTATCTTCGGGTCCTCCGACTCCCCGAAGAAGTTGAAGCCCCGCCGCTGCGGCTGCAGGTGGCGATAAAGCTCGTTCGGAATGATCTCGAACGCATCCGGCGCGAAAAGATACTCGTTCAGGAGATTGAGCGCCCGCTTTTGCTTGTCGAGCGGAACGGGCCGGTACGGCTCCGTGGCCCCCTCCTGACCGATGAGCGCGCGGTCGACGTACACGCCGCCGACGTAGCGGGAAGCCACGGCGGCCATCTGGGCGTGCTGGCCGCTCACGGCGAAGAAGGCGTTGCGCAGCTCCTCGTAGGACTGCCCCGGCTCCTCGTACTTCCCGAGCAGATCGTCCATCAGGTCGCCGACCAGCTGCATCCGGTTTTCGGCGTAGTCGAGCGCCTCGTTCGACATGTCGCCGACCATGACGCGGGGGTTGATGGCCTTGCCTGGCGCGCGCATGTCGTCGGCGTCGTTGCCGAAGGCGAGCTCCGGCTCGGTGGAGCGCGACAGGATCTCGTCGAGCTCGTCCTCGGAGGCGCCCGGCGTATAGCCGTACTCGATGGCCCACACGTCGTAGGGGCCGGGGCGAGTCGTGTAGTACTGGCCCTGCTCCACGTCCGGCGGAGCCACGTTGACCGCGGGGTAGTCCATGACCGAGCCCACGAGGCCCTCCTCGCGGGTCACGGATGGGTTGTGCACCTCGTCGGCGGAGTGCAGCTGGGAGGACTTCATGTTGTGCTGAAGCCCCAGCGTGTGGCCCACCTCGTGGAGCGCCAGGAAATGCAGGCCTTCCTTCATGAGCTGCGTGATTTCACCGTCGAGGTCCGACGGGCCGTTCTGCTCATTGTCGGGATCGGGCGCCTGCGTCTCCAGCGCGGCCCGCCCGAACATGCTGTTTGCGTGGAGGAAGCCGGGAAGCGTGCACGCGTGCTTCGGCATGCGGTCCGGCACGTCGGCCGCCGACTGCAGGGGAAGCCCGGCCTCCTCAAACAGCTTGTCCTGAGCGACCTGATTCGTGAGGAAGGCGTATTCGAGCATCACGTCCGCCCCCAGGATCTGGCCGGTGTGCGGGTTCACGAAACTCGGCCCGTAGCCGCTGAAGGGTGGGTTCGGGGAGGAGGTCCACCGCAGCACGTTGTAGCGAATGTCGCCCGCGTCCCAGGAGGCGGTGTCCGGCTGCACCTTCACCTCGATCGCGTTTCTGAAGCCGGCCTCGCGGAACGCCGTGTTCCACTCCAGCACCGCGTCGCGGATGATGGGCCGGATGCGCTCAGGGGTCGAGTTCGAGATCCACCACGTGATCGGCTCTACCGGCTCTGAGAGCTCCGCGTCCGGGTTTTTCTTCTTCAGGTGCCAGCGGTTGATAAGGTCGTGGTAGGGCGTGGCGCTGGTGGAGGTGAGGTCGTCCTTCTGTTGCGTGAAGTAGCCGATGCGCGGGTCGGAAAAGCGCGGCTCAAAGTCGTTCTTCGGCACCTTGATGAGACTGTGCCGCAGGGTGATCGTCACGTTGCGGGCGTCGGTGACGGCGTCGGAGCCGGGGTTGATCGGGCGGGGGTTCTCGAAGACGTAATCGACCACCACGTCCGTGTTCTTCGGGTAGTTGTGGACCGTCTGCACCTTCGACTTCTTCTTGCTCTGCCGACCGAGGCTGAAGGCGGTGGGCGGCTCGCCGGGAGTGGGGGAGGGCTTCACCTGCGTGAGCGACTCGGTGAGGAACAGGTCGTCGGCATTGATGAGCACTCGTCCGTTCGTAGAATCCGTCGCGACGATCTTTTCGACGTGCAGGACCGACGGGCTGATGTTGGCGTCCGAGGCCTGGGTGAGGGCGCTCTCGTCGTTGAAGTGGAAGTTCGTGTTCACCTCCACAAACTCAATCTTGTCGTAGTGGCGCCGCACCTTGAAGACCGCATTGTCGCGGTAGTTGCCGCGGAAGGTGCCGGCCTCCAGCACGCCATTGACTGTGTGGGTGAAGTAGATGTACTCCTCGCCGATCTGGCTCGTGTCGAGGGCCATCTTCAGCGAGCCGTCCGTGGTGTCGCGGTAGATGGTAAACAGGCCGCCAAGTGAATCGCTCTTGGCGATGGCCTTCTCGAAGTCACTTTTTTCCTCGTCGGCTTGCTGGGCCTGTTTGGCCTTCTTCGCCTGGGCCGACTCCTTCGTCATTTGTGCCGAGCCGCTACAACCGGCAAAAAGCAAAACTGCTGTGGCAAGGATCCAAAGAGGAAGTCGTGTTCGCATAAAGGAGAGAAGGGGGGGCGTGAGGATGAAATCGGGACGGGGAGGCCGGAGGCGCTGGCAGCTCCAAGTCAAAGAAGCCAAAAACTCCAAATCAAAGTACATCACGTAGGAACTGGCCCGTGTGGCTCTCCTCGCAGGCGGCCACCTCCTCGGGCGTTCCCGCCACGACCACCTCTCCTCCCTCATCTCCCCCCTCGGGCCCAAGGTCGATTACGTGGTCGGCGTACTTGATGACGTCGAGGTTGTGCTCGATGATGACGACCGAGTGGCCGTCCTCGACCAGCTGCTCGAAGGCATTCAGCAGCTGCTTGATGTCGTCGAAGTGGAGGCCCGTCGTGGGCTCGTCGAAGATGTAGAGCGTGCGGTCCGACGTGCGGCCTCCCAGATGGCTGGCAAGCTTGATGCGCTGGGCCTCTCCTCCACTCAATGTAGTAGAGGGCTGCCCGAGGGTCAAGTATCCGAGGCCGATGTCCTGGAGTACCTCTAGCTTATTGGTCACCGACCGCTCGCCCTCGAAAAAGTCGGCGGCCTCGTCGACGGTCATGTCGAGCACGTCGGCGATGTTTTTGCCCTGATACGTCACGTCGAGCACCTCCTTCTTGTAGCGCTGCCCCCCACAGGCCTCGCACTCCAGGTACAGGTCGGCCAGGAACTGCATCTCCACCTTGACGACGCCCTGCCCCTCGCACTCCTCGCACCGCCCGCCCGTCGTGTTGAAGCTAAAGGTGCCCTGGTCGTAGCCGTGGACCTGCGACTGCCGCGCGTTGGCGAACAGCTTGCGGATCCCGTCGAAGGCGTTCGTGTAGGTGGCCGGATTGGAGCGCGGCGAGCGCCCGATGGACGACTGGTCGACCATCTCGACGGCGTCGACGTGTTCGTGGCCGCGAATGGTGTCGTGGGCGCCCACTTTGCCGTCGCCGCTACCGCCCTTTAGGCGATGCAGGCCCTCGAAGAGCGTCTGGTTCGTGAGGGTCGACTTGCCGGAGCCGCTCACGCCCGTCACGCACACGATTTGGCCGAGCGGAATCTCCACGTCGATATGCTTGAGGTTGTGCTGACGGGCGTTCTCGACCACAAGCAGGTCGGCCTCGTCGGTGGGCCGGCGCGCGTCGGGCACCTCTACCTTCTTCCGCCCGCTCAGGTACTGCCCCGTGAGCGAGTCCTCGTCCGCCAGGATCTCGTCGTAGG
>NZ_JBDGQQ010000141.1:0-3725 GCF_042218895.1 Salinibacter sp.
ATCCTCCGCCGAGAGGCCCATCACGAAGGTGCCGTCCGGCACGTACACCATCCCGGCCGGTGCCTCGTCGCCGGGAGACTCGTTTGTCGTGTTCGTACCCGCAGAAGCCGTATCCTCGGCTGCAGTGGCCGTCGCGCTGCTGGACGTACCCGGCTCAGGTCCGGTGCCTTCCTGAGTAGAGCCGCCGAAGAGAGCACACCCGAGCGTTCCGAGGGCGATTGTGCTGTAGCAGAAACCTCTCAACAGAGAGCCGATGCGCATTCGAACCTTGGAATCGCCGAGCAAACGGTGAAGAGCAAAAAGGCACACATGCCGGAGGCTCGTCTCCTGACAACACCCTGAACCACGGAGGAGAGAGGGACAGGCCCGTGCGGAAACGATCCTTCAGCTCCGGCGCCGAATTTCAATTAACTGGTTCAGGGTAACGATAGACATTTTCTTCCTTCTGCTTAACAGAAAAAAGATCTCCGCGGGAGGCACACTGCTCGAGTCCCCCTGCGGACCCACCGGAGAACGCCGTGACTTTCCGTTTTCGGATCCACTCGCTCGGCGCGAAGCAGTTCGGGGCCCGCCCGATGCTGGAGGTCCCCACGTGCGAACGAAAGTCCTCAGGACTTAGGATGTCAACCGTGTTTTCTGACCGACCGCCGCGACCTCACTCCAGACGCGCAGCACGTTGCCACCGAGAATTCCAGCAATCTCATCGTTGGCGTAGCCGCGGCGGAGCAGTTCGGCGACAAGGTTCGGGTAGCCCGAGGCGTCCTGCAGGCCGTCCGGCAGGGCAAAGACGCCCTCGAAGTCAGAGCCAATCCCAACGTGCTCCACCCCGACAAGGTCGACGACGTGGTCGATGTGATCGGCTACGTCGTGCACTGTACCAATGGGATTCTCGTTCCGCATACGCTGTCTGTAGGCGACGGCCTCCCGCGCGTCTTCCGCCCAGCCCTTCGAATCGATGTGGGCCCGTATCTCCTCGCGGATGGGCTCGTCCTGATCCTGATACTCGGCACGCAAAAATTTCGACCCAAGCGTGATCATGATGAGGCCGCCGGTGTCGGCGATGTCTTCAATGAGTTCGTCGCTTGCGTTGCGTTCCCAGCCGGGCGTAAAGTGGCGGCAGGACGAGTGCGACGCGATGACCGGAGCGTCGCTCTGCGCCAGCACGTCGGCCGCCGTCGAGTCGGTCACATGGGACACGTCAACCATCATGCCTAGGCGGTTCATTTCTGACACAATCTTCGTGCCAAACGGACTCAGCCCGTACCAGCGGGGAGGTGAATCGTCGTAGGAGGCGTCGCCAATCCGGTTGTGAGCGCCATGCGTGAGGGTGATGTACCGAATGCCTCGGTCGTAGAAGTGCTCGACGTTTTCGAGCTTCCCCCCGAGCCCCGCTCCGTTTTCCAGGCCCATCGGCAGGGCAAGCGCGTCGGTCTCGGCAATCTGGCGCACCTCGCTCGGTGATGTAGCGACCGCGAACTGCTCGGGGTGGGTCGCCGCCATCTGCTCAACGAGGTCGATAAGCGTGTTCGCCCGCTCCACCGCCGTGCTGGGGGCGTCCTGGAGTTCGGTAGGGACGTAAATGGACATGAAGGGAGCGTCGAGACCCCCGGCTCGGGCCCGCGGATAGTCGACGTCGCCGCCGATTGTTGAACCGGCTGGATTCTCGGGGAACTGGTGGAGGCGGTGTGGGAGGTCGACGTGGCCGTCGATGAGAAGAGCGGCCTGGGTGAGACGATCGGCGCGGGCTTGGAGGTCCACGGGTTTGGAGGGGATGCGGTCGAGGAGGGAGAGGGCAATCCGACTATACGGGGCGAGGCGTCGGTAGACGCTCCCGCAGATCGGTCAGGTAGGCGGGCGTATCGAGAAGACGGGGGCCGTACCACGAAAACGGCTGCCCGTCCACAACCTCCACGGGCGTACTGGGAAGGGCGTCGCGGAGATCGGCCGTGAACACGTCCTTCTTGTGGAACGGAAACGGCTCGCTCGCGCAGAGGACGACGTCGAGGTCCCGTTCTGCGAGTGTGTCGAGGGTCACTTCGGGGTATCGTGTCCGGTCGCCGTAGATGTTCTCGAAGCCTCCCCACGCCATCACGTCGTGGATGAACGTGTCGCCGCCGACAGTCATGTAAGGCTCGCGCCAGATGAAGTAGGCGGCGCGGAGCGGCGGAAAGTCGGGCAGGGACTCGAAGCGGGAGATGATCCTGCCAACCAGGGTGGACGTGCGATCGGTCGTGTCGGTGAGGGTGCCGACCGTGCGGATCATCTCGAGCGCCCCGGGGACGGTCTTGACCTCCGTGACAAACACCGAGGCGATCTCCGCAAGCGCCTCGACATCCTTCTGGGTGTTTTCTTCGTGGTTGGCAAGGATAAGGTCCGGGTTGAGGTCGCGGACCGCGTCGACATCCACCTGCTTCGTGCCGCCCACGATGGGTTTCTCGGAGCGCCAGTGCTCGGGCCGCTCGCAGAAGCGCGTGATGCCCACGACCTCGTCCCCCAAGTTTAGATGCGCCAGGAGCTCCGTCTGGCTCGGTACCAGCGAGACGATGCGGCGGGGGGGTGCGTCGAAGGAGAGATCGTGACCACGAGCATCGGTGACAGTGGGCATTGCTGAGCAGGAATCAAAACAGAATACGGAAATTACTGAACGGCCCATTGAATCACGTTGGTTCCGCCATTGTGGAACCGGTGCTCTTTCGCGGCAGCAGAAAAGTCTTGAGGCACCCGTTCGGCGTTCTCCTTCCTCGCCACGTCCACACTGGAAACATGCCCCTCCCTACCGAACCCATCGGCAGCATCCCGCGTCCCGAAGAGCTCATCGAGAGCCTCCGCGCCTACCGCCACGGCGACCTCAGCCAGGAGGCCCTCGATCAGGTCTACGACCGCGCCCTCCGCGCCACCATCGACGCCTTCGAGGACACCGGGTCGCCCGTCATCACCGACGGGGAGCAGGCCAAGCCTAGCTTCCTGACCTATCCGGTGGAGGGGGCCGAGAACATCGAACCGGGGGGCATCGAGATTCCGTTCGGGGCGGGGCACGCGCGGCAGCTCCCGAAGCTCACGGCGGGGCCGTTCCGCTACGAGACGTACGCCGTCGACTACCTGAGGCGCGCCCAGGAATACGCACACGTGCCGGTCAAGCAGGCCGTCATCTCCGCGTCGGCCCTCAGCTTTCTCTACCCGGACGACGGAATCGACGGGTATTCCCGGGAGGCCTTCCTCGACGATCTCGTCGACGAGGTCGAAACCGACATCCGGCAGTGCCTCGACGCCGGGGCGCACGCCGTCCAGATCGACTTTACGGAGGGGCGGCTCGCCGTGAAGCTAGACCCGTCGAAGGACCTGCTCCGAGACTTCGTCGCCCTCAACAACCGGGTGCTCGACCGTTTCTCCGACGAGGAGCGGCAGCGGATCGGCGTCCACACCTGTCCGGGGGGCGACAAGCACTCCACCCACAGCGCCGACGTGGACTACGCGGACCTCCTGCCGCTCCTGTTCGAGATGAACGCCGGGCGCTTCTACATGCAGTTCGCCAGCGAAGACGATCCAGAGCGCGTGCTCGACATTGTCCGCGAGCATAGCCACGACGACCAGACCATCTTCCTCGGCGTCATCGACGTGAACGATCCGAAGGTGGAGTCGCCCGAAGCGGTGCGCGACACGGTGCTGCGGGCGGCCGAGTACCTGCCGGTCGATCGGCTCGGGACGACCGACGACTGTGGCTTCTC
>NZ_JBDGQQ010000142.1:0-36375 GCF_042218895.1 Salinibacter sp.
TGTTCTTGCCGATGTGCTGCATCTTCGTGCCCGTGTCGGCCTGCTGGTGCCCCTTCGTGAAGGCCACCGAGTAGAACTCCCCAACCGAGTTGTCGCCAGCCAGGATGACGGACGGATACTTCTGCGTGACGGCAGAACCGGTCTCCAACTGCGTCCAGCTGATCTTGGAGTTGTCGCCCTTGCAGAGGCCACGCTTCGTGACGAGGTTGTAGACCCCGCCCTCGCCAGTGTCCGGATCGCCCGGGTACCAGTTCTGGATTGTGGAGTACTTGATCTCCGCGTCTTCGTGGGCGATGAGCTCCACCACGGCCGCGTGCAACTGATTCTCCTTGCGCATCGGTGCCGTGCAACCCTCCAGGTAGCTCACGTAAGAGCCCGGCTCGGCGACGATGAGCGTGCGCTCAAACTGACCGGTGCCCGCCTCATTGATGCGGAAGTAGGTGGACAGCTCCATTGGGCAGGTGACGCCCTCCGGCACGTACACGAACGATCCGTCGCTGAAGACGGCCGAGTTGAGGGCGGCGTACAAGTTGTCGGTGTATGGAATGACCGTGCCCATGTGCTCCCGCACAATCTCAGGATGGTCACGGGCGGCCTCGCCGAAGGACTTAAAGATTACGCCCTTCTCTTCCAGCTTGTCCTTAAACGTGGTGGCCACGGAAACGCTGTCCATCACGGCATCGACGGCCACACCAGTGAGCGCCTTTTGCTCCTCCAGCGGGATGCCGAGCCGCTCGAAGGTCTCCAGAATCTCATCCGGCACCTCGTCGAGGCTGTCGTAGCTGGCCGTCTCTTTCGGGGCGGAGAAGTAGCTAATCTCGTCGAACTTGGGCGCCTCGTAGTCGAGGTGCGCCCAGTCGATGGTTTCACCCCCGTCGATGCGATCACGGACGTGGTGGAAGGCCTTCAGCCGCCAGTTCAGAAGCCATTCAGGCTCGTCCTTGCGGTGCGAGATGTAGCGGACGACCTCCTCGGTAAGACCCTCGGGCGCCGTTTCCGCCTCAATGTCGGTGTAGAAGCCATGCTCGTACTCCTCACTGGCCTTTCCCTTCAGATATTCGGTTTCGGAAGTGCTCATAAGCGGTCCCTCGTCGTGTCGTGCGAGATCCGATGCGGCGGGTGGCAACACCGGTTCCCCGGGCAGACCATCGATCACAGGCAGGAAGCAGGCCCGAGTGTAAACCGACGTTTACACCTCTCTTTGTGTCAACGTGCGGTTACAACAGGAGGCCTCACAGGTCGTTCCGTCTGGGTCTTGTGCCGTTACACCTTCGTCGGAAGTTCGCGGGCGCGCGCGGAGAGGGCGAGCCTTCGTCCGAGTGGGGATCGTGAAAAGAGGCTGATTGCTTTGGGGAGTAGTGGGGGAGAAAGAGTGGTGTGGGAGAAACTTTCGGTTTTGAGTGACGGTACATCTGTGTCCGCTGACTTCCCGCGCGAGTCCAAGTTTGGTTATGACCATCGCAATGACCGACGAGGCTGTCGATCAAATTGAGACCGTAGCATCAAACGAGGACGTAGACCTGGACGAGACGCTCCTCCGCGTAGCGGTGGTGCCGGGTGGGTGCTCGGGGCTGACGTACGACCTCGGGTGGGACACGACCGTGCAGGACGAGGACACGGTGGAGGAGCACGACGGCATCACGGTGGTGCTCGACAAGAAGAGCCGTCTCTATCTCGACGGGTCCGAACTGCATTTTACCGATGGACTCGACGGGGACGGCTTTCACTTCTCCAATCCCCAGGCCTCTCGGGAGTGTGCGTGTGGGGAGTCGTTTGGCGTGTAGGACCGCAGTCGGCGGTTGGCCGACGGCAGATCTTTTTTATTCCAGTCGCCGCCACCGAACGCGGTCCCCTTCCAGGATCCCGTGTGAATCCGCAAAGCCGGCGGGGACCTCCACCACGTACTGTGCCGGCTCGCCGGACCGGTAGTTCTCCGACGAAAAGGGCGTCGTGTACTTGGCAATATTGACAATCTGCGAGTCCGCGCTCACGAAAATGATGTCGAGGGCAACGGGGGTGTTTGACATCCAGAAGCTGCGGGGCTGCTCGTTGTCGAAGAGGAAGAGCATCCCGCTCTTCTTGTCGGGGAAGCCCTCTCGCTGCATCATGCCCCGCTCCCGCGCCGAGTCCGTGGCGGCGATCTCGACGTCGATGACAACTGTCGAGTCTTTGTTCCGGACGAACGCAAGACGCCCCTCCACATCGAAAGGAATAGTCCGGGTGGTGTCCGCTCCTGCGTCCGGAGAGGAGGTCTCCCCATTTCCGGAACCGCCACAGGCGGTGAGGCCCCCAAGAAGCACTGTGCCACAAAGCAGGAGGGACAAAACTCGTAGGGGAACAGAGGTCGTCTGAGGGGGCACGGACACAGGCGTAGGGGCTAGTTGTTGGATGTCCATCGGACGCGAGTGCTGTCGGTAAGGCCGAAGCGGTCGGCAAAGCCGGCCCGGACCTCGACAACAAACTTCCTGGGAGCCTTCGGCTCAATCGTCTCTTCGGAGAACGGGGTCGTCCGACGGGCGACGTTGATCACTTGAGAATCAGGGGCTACGAACACAATATCTAGGGGAAGGGGCGTGTTTTTCATCCACATGCCCCCCGTGCTCACCTCGTCGAAGATAAAGAGCATGCCCCGATCGTAGCCGAGGGTCTGCTGGCGCATCAATCCCCGCTTCCGCTCGGCATCGGAGTCGGCGATGTCGATGGCGATCGTCGCAAGCGTGTCCCCACTCGGCCGGACAAAGGCGAGTGTGCCCTCCTCCTGGAAGCCACGGGTATCGTTGCGCTGGGTGGTGTTGTCGCTGCAGCCGAGGAGAAGTAGGGGGCCGAGAAGGGAGAAAAGCAGAAGGGTGCCGATTCGCATGAGAAGACCGGGCGGAAGAGGGGGGTTAGAGCGAACGTTCCGTATACACCGCGTCGTTCAGCGGGTTGTGATAGTAGGCATCACGCTCGACGAAGCCAAGGGGCCGGTATAGGGCGTCCGGACGGGTGCCGCTGCTGCCACGGGGACGAACTGCATCTCCGTGTCTCCCAGCTCTTAGGCCTCCTCAAGGATGGTCTCGGCGCGGCGGCCGGCAGGCACGGACGTGAACGGTTGCTGAAGGCGGATTGCCGGGCAGGAAAGAGTGCGTCGCGGAAGAGGACGTGGTGCGTGGCGTGGGCCTCATCCGGAGCATGTTCTCACGCCTCATCAGGCATTACCCCTCACGAATCAGCCGTTGCGTGATGGCGTCGGCGAGGAGGCGACCCCGGGGCGTCAGCCGCACGCGATTCGGGTCGTCGTGGATCAGCCCTTCTTCGGCGAGCCGGTCCAGCGCGGCGGCCCGGCGATCATGGAGAGCAACACCGTATCGTTTGTTGAGCACGTCCAGGTCTAGCCCCTCACTCGTTCGGAGGCGGAGGAGGATGTACTCGCGGGCCAGTGCGGGCTGGTCGAGGACCTGGTGCTGCTCCACCGGGACCTCGTCGCTACGCAACCGCTCCACATACGCTGCGGTGTCCTCAACGTTTGACCACCGCTGGGCCATCGACGGGTCGCTGCGGTCGGGCCACCAGAAGCTCTCGGCGCCGGGCCCGAGGCCGAGGACGTTGCCGTGTGCGTAGACGCACTCCTGGTACTGGGAGCGGTGGCCAGGCCGGGCGAAGTGGGTGAGTTCGTACTGCTCGTAGCCCTTCGAGCGGAGGAAGGTCATGGCGAAGGCGAAGCGCTCTGCGTGCGCGTCGTCGTTGTGGGAGGGGCCGCTTAGATCGCGTTCGTGGAGGGTGATGTGGGGCACGCGCAGCTCTGCTGCCCGGTGCAGGCTGGCCTTCCAGTTCGAACGCGGACGCTCAGCGCCGCCAAAGTGCAGGTCGACCGAGAAGGACTCGAACCCCGCATCTCGACTCCACTGAATCGTGCGGACGAGGTCATCCCGGGTGTGCTGGGCCCCGGTCCTCGCCAGGTCCTCGGGTACCAGCGAAATTCCTCCGATGCTCAGCCGGGTGACCCCATGCCGATGCAGTTCGGTTAGGTATTCGGGCGTCGCGTCAGCTGGACTGATCTCGACAGTGGCCTCCTCCAGCGCGGACGCGCCAAGCTCATGGGATACGGTATCAGCGAGAGTCTGAACAACATCGACGGAGTAAAGAGAGGGCCGCCCCCCACCGACATAGAGAATCGAGACGGGGGCGGTCACGGTGGGCCGCTGTGCGCACAAACGGGCCTCATCGGACAGAGCAGCCGTGATCTCGGCCTCACCGGCATCTCCGGGGGCGTCTTGCTCACGGGCACGGTGGCCCTTCCGCACCGGAAGGTGAATATACAGGCCAGCCACGATGTCGAGAGAGTGGTTGGGAGGAGTGCTCCGGCTAACTCGGAGAGGACGTGGACGCTCGCTGCTTCCACTGCCGGACAGCCACGTGGTCCTTAATTACGTCGAGCGACTGGATGACGATCGACTGGGCGAGGTGATTGAGCCGCTGATCGTACTTCGGGCTCAGCAGGGTCTCCGCCGAGACGGATGTGACCTGGGCGAGGACAGCATTGTTCTCGGGCCGACAAACATCGGTCACCAGGCGGTCGACGACGCTGAATACGATGTCGCTGATGGCACTCTCAAGAAGGGTGGCCACTGGTGCGCCAACGCCCGGAAGGGAAGCAATCGTGCCAATCTCCCGGTTGTTCTCGACGGCATCTTCGATGACCTCGTCCAGGTAGTCGTGGAAGTCATCTTTTCGGTCATCGTAGGCAATCGCGGTGGCCTCCTGAAGCCGGTGAGTGACTGCCTCGATGAGGGCATCCCGCTGTGGGGCGAGCACCTCTCGCCCGATCCGGTCGGTCACCTCCTGGTTGACCCGGAGTTCCTCCTGCACACCCTCGATAATGCGCACCGTCACGCGGTCGCTGATCTCTTCGAGCAGGATGTCGCGGTACTTATCGAAGGTCTCATAGACGTATGTTTCCCGGAGGTCGATGAGACCGGTCCGCTGCAGCTTCGGGATCATGGCAATCAAGCGGAGCAGACGCAGGGAGCGCAGCGACCCGACCGGAATGCAACCCAAGACGTCGTACCAGTGCACAAACGGGTAGAAGAACCACCGGTGATACCGGTCTTGGTAGATGGCCAGTCCCCAGCGGACGAGGATTTCCGCTACGAAAACGGCGACGAACGCGAGGTCGTAGACAATGAAGTGCTGGTGGATCGTCTGGTTGTACCAGGTGTATAGCGCAGGGACGTGGGCCTGCATCTGGTCCTGGACAAACGGGCTGGCAAACCCCCAGTCGACGATGATGAGGGCGAGATTTATGATGATGAGGATCATCATCATCACGTCGACGATCAGGCCCATCGTTTCGTACGTCGATCGATCGGTCATGGGATGTCTGTGGTCGCTGATGCGTGGGACTGTTCAGAAGGGGAGAGCACAATTTTGGGGTCGGATCTCTCGCGGATGCTCTCTCGCGGATGCAAGGACCCGGAGCCGCTCTCGCCTCGCAGAGCGCACGTCCACAACATCCCGGATGACATGGACAATCTCGAAGCGGAACTCCTTTTCTCGCTACACGCTCCTTGATCGTTCACAGGCGATATGCTCAATCTTCGGCAGCTGCACGACCAACTGGACGATTTCGAGGAGCAGCAGGCCAAGCGCCAGAACCGCCGGACGGCGCAGCGCGACCGGGCCGGGGCCCTGCTCGACGTTTGCCACGAGCACTGGCGGGAGGTTCGGGACGCCGTCGGGACGGCCCAGCCGCGCCGCCTCGTGGCCAAGATGCGCGAGCCCCCCGCCGCGACCCACGCGGCGCCGGAACGCCCGTCGCCCATCACGGTGGTGGCCACGGACGGCTCCCAGATCTACCCCGATCGCCACGTCGAGCCGCCCTTCTTCCTGCTGAACGTGAGTCAGGTGGGATTCCAGTACGGGACGACGGAGGAGGCCCTCCTCGATTCCACCCCTTCGCTACATTTCCGGGAGCAGTTGGCCGCCCGGTTCGACGCGCCGCTCGACACCATTCCGGCCGAACTGGTTTCGGCGCTGCGCGACGAGTTGGAGCTGAGTCAGCTTCTCGATGTCGCTACCACGGCCCGCGTTTCGGGCCGTCCCCTCCTGGCCCTGGCGGACGGGACGCTCATCCGGTGGATGATTCGGGGCATGGACAACGAGGCCCTCGAAGAGGACCTCATCGCCCGCTACACCGAGCACCTCGAAGGCTTCCGGGAGGCGAATCTTGCCCTGGCCTCCTACGTGAGCATGCCCGCGAGCACCGAGGTTGTGAACCTGCTCCGGTTCGTGGGGGGCGACCTCGACGCGGCGGCGCCCTCGATATCGGTCGACGCCGCCGACACGCCGCAGCTCGATGGGTTGCTCGATCGCCACGTCCTAGCTACGATTTTGAAACCGGGGGAGCGGTCGGCCGTCTTCGGGTCGGCCTCGCACATTCAGGGCGAGTACCCGACGGGGACGGACATCGCGTTTTTCTACCTGAGAGTCCCGGGGCCCAGCGAAGGAGAGCTTGGGCGCGTTGAGGTACCGCGGTGGGTGGCGGAGGATTCGGCGCTCCTCGACCGTGTCCACGCCACGATCCTACAGGAGTGCCGGAAGGGGGAAGGCTACCCGCTGGCGCTGTCGGAGGCCCACGAGCGGGCGGTGGTGCGGCGGGCGGAGCGAGAGGCATTTTTCCGGATCATGGAGCGGCGGCTCCGTGACACGGGTCTCGATCCGACCGGGTCGGGGAAGCGACGCTCGAAGCAGCGGCCACGGGCTTGAGCACGGATGTTGGGGCACGTGGAGGCGGGACTGACGAACCGGGCCCGTCCCAGTGGTGTCTACTTCAGAACTGCCTCTTTTGGAGCGGCTCGAAGCCTCGGGAGTGCTTTGTAACCATCCAGCCGCCAGAATCCGTCCCCGCCTCCTGACCATGACTAGTCACTGCACGATGGTAACCCGTCGGGTCCTGGCTTGCCCCCCAGCCCGGAGCCGCAGGAAGTACGTCCCCGCCGATAGGCTACCAGCCCGGAGCCGAACTGTCTGCATGCGGCCCCCTCCAGAACGGCCCTGAAACAAGGTCCGCACTCGTCGGCCCAGTGCGTCGTACAGGGCGAGCTCCGCGTGTTCGGCCTCCTTCGTCCCGAAGCGCAGGGTCGCACCGCTACGCGTCGGGTTTGGCGCGGGCGCGCTCAGACGAAGGGCTTCTTGCATCTGAACTCGAACCGTCACCGAGTCGCTGAGTGTGGAGGCGCCGTTCAGGTGTACCTGCCGCAGACGGAACTGGTGCTTGCCCACTGGAAGCTCCCCAGTCTCAAAACGGTAGGAAAGCGCCTGGGTCGTGGTGCCACCGGAGGCTTTCGATCTAACGTAACCAATCTGCGTCCAGCCATCTTCGTCGTCCTGTCGCTGCACCTCAAAGCCTGCATTGTTCGTCTCGCTAACGGTCTGCCAGGCGAGGCGGACGCTGGTCTCGACGGCCGTGCCGTCGAAGTGGCCAAGCTCCACAGGAAGCTCGTTGGTACCGCCAATGAACTCGACGAAGCTTTCAAAATCGTGGAGGGCAAATTGGTCTGTCCCAACGATGTCCCCGACTGCCTGAACGGTTTGGTTGAGGACCGAGGGGCTAGGGTAATCCTCGGGACGCAAGGCTACGGCTCGCTGTTCGGGGGAGAAGTGGCGAGCGGCCTCGCGGGTCTGCTCCGCTCGCTCGCGCGGCTCTTTCTCTCCATAGGCCATAAGGTACGCCCGGTCCACAATTGGCGCCATCTTGCGATACGTCGAATCGGGCCACCAAACGGGAACCGATACTGCTAACTTGCTGTCGCCAATGCTTTCACGGACCACACGCAGCACCTCCAGGTAGCGCCGGAGGTACTCCGCCGTGCGCTGGTCGAAGTCGTCGTACGCGTGCGGTTCTATGTTTATGTGCAGGGTGCTCCCCTGCAGGTCAATGCCGTTGACGCGCGACCGCACGTCCTCCGGCTCACCGGATCGTACCCAATAGTTGGGAGCCAAGAGAAACTCGGTGGCGATGCCGCTTTTCCGGGCCTGCGCCTTCAGGGCTTTCACTTTTTCGATGGGAGAGCCTTGCCCTACGGACAGGATCAGTCGCTCGATATTCTGAGTCTCTGCAAGATCAACGATGGAACTGATGCTTTGGCTCTGAAGGGCATCGGACCAGATGTAGAGAGCCGTACGTTCTCCGAAGCGATCTTCATGTTCAGGGTCACCGGCCCTCACCTGGGAGGAAGCCACCAGAGCAAGTCCCACCAATAAAGCGAAAAGACCGACAGCGTTCTTCATGGGTCTCTTTCCTGGGTGAGGGTGGAAAGCGCTGTTGCCAAATTTTCGGACCTCCGTCCCCGTTACTGCACTCCCGGCCTATCCCAACCGCAAAAAGAGTGCCGAAGTCGCCCAGAACAGAAATGTTCGTCCTGTCCGCCGGTCGGCCAAGACTGCCGAGACGGACGCAACATTGCAGAAAGTAGTCCCGTCAGAGGAGTTAGAATAGTAGTTGGACCGCAATCAATCCTTCTGCTGATCAACCGACCTCTCTCCGTTCGAGAGGGATATCGGGGGGCTCCGAGAAACTGGAAGGGGCCCCGAAGCGATGTTGGCGACCGATAGGACTATCCCTTGAAGTTCGCCGCCCGCCGTACGAAGACATCGATCCCTGGGAATCTCGTGGGCCTCATATTCGAGCTGATAAATCCCGCGTTGAGACAATCGAGGCGGTAGTCTTGTCTTTTCGTGCGAAGGTCGCTTTCATTGCCCTGCTACACTCTAATAGAAAAGACTCGTCCCTGAGAACAAGCAGGTTCTCATCGAAAAACACCGTTAAAATGTAACGAAATCGTTTTCCAAAATGTCAAGACGTGTACGTAACGAGCAAGAGAACTCTGGTGGGGTTCCTTGAGGCCCGTAGGTGTAACAGTGATCGGGTAACAGTTCCACGCCGTAGAATGCAAAATGTCGTCTGACTTACTCCCTGGGTGGCCGGGCTGACTCTTCCATCTCTCCGAGAGATAGGGCGCTCGGGGTCTCCTTCTCTCCATCTCGCTCCGGGCGCTCACGCGGGCGGGAGCAGGCTGGGGGCCTGGTAGCCCTTGCAGAACGAAAGCGGTGAGGTTGAGGCACCGCCGCCTGTGCGCTGGCGGTAGAGCGCGACTACCGTCTTCCCAATCTATCGGCCTTGAGTCGGCGAACTGTGCTCGTTCCCAGTCGTACTCGCCCCAAAGTTGTCGGCCCATCCCTGCGGCTTGGACGTGCTGTCGCTACGACCGTCACCAGGCCACAACTCGCCCAGCAGTCGAGCATCTTCGCGACGATACACAACTGAGGACGCGATCGAGTGCATCCGCTTCGGTGAGGAGCTGGAAGAGCGGCTCGAAGCCCATCGTCCGCGTCGATCCTAGCGACGGCGTCCTACAATCTCGCTTTGGTTTGGGCATCTCGATGAGAACGAGGAGGAAGCTTGGCCGGTTGTGGCGAACCCGGGGTGATTCTCGCTGACCCGTCCGACGCTCTTTTTCGAATCCTGGTGTACTCTGATGACAGAAGACGCTCTTGGTGAAGTGATTGAGGCCTCCACCCGCCAGTTTGTGGCCGAGGTGTACGAGGAGGCCGAGGCGCCAGACTTCGGGACCTGGGTGCGCGTAGAGCCCGATGGGGCACCCGTGCTGTTTGGGCTTGTGAGTCACGTGGAGACGGGGAGCTACGACACGAATCGACAGGCCGTGGCGCTGGGGCTCTCCCCCGAGGAACGTGCCCAGGAGATGCCGATGGTCGACGAACTGCTCCGCACCACTGTCCGGGCCCAGATGCTGGCGTGTCGGGGGCCGGACGGCGACGTTCGGCAGACGCTCCCGCCCCAACCGCCGGACATCCACGACTTTGTGGCCCCCTGCCCCGACGAGCAGGTTCGAGCGCTCGGGGCGCCCTACGACTTCCTGCGTACCCTCGTGGAGCATCCCGATCCCGCCGTGCCGGTCGACGATCTCCTCGTGGCGGTGCTCCGCCGCACCTACGTGGCGCACGGCGGCGAGCAGGGCGGGCGCGAACCGCTCGTGCAGGCCGGCCGCGCCCTCAGCCGGCTCCTCGACGACGACCACGAGCGTCTGCAGTCCATTCTTCGCCGCGTGCTGTAGCACAGCCGGGAGGCCGCAGCAAACTTGCACGAGAGCACAGCGTTACATGTAATGCACATCGACCACGTCTGACTCCGAGGTCCATCGGTCCCATGCCTGAGTCAACTCCGTCCGGGGACGCTCCCTCGCGCTCCGAGACTGCCCGTGACGTCGTCATCTTCCAGGTTAAGCTCTGGCTCGAAGGCTTCAAAGATGTCGTGCTGATGCCACTCTCACTCGGCGCGGCCGTCATCGACCTTGTCTTCGGAGGATCCACGCTGTACGCCGTAATGAAGCTTGGCGATCGGTTCGAGCGCTGGGTGCATCTCTACGCCCCGCTGGAGGAGCCGGAATCGAAGCCTGAGGACCCCGATCCACAGTCGCTCGACCGCCTGCTGAATGAGGCTGCGGACGGGATCGAGAACAAGGCAGCCAGCAGCCGCCCGGAAGAGACCGAGGCTTCTTGGTCGAGCTCCTGACGCTTAACGAGGGCTCACTCCCCGTCCAATCGATCCGTGGGGAGTCTGCACGTGATCAGTGCGGCTAAGTGAGCCGCATGATCGCCCACGTCAACCTGTGGGGGCAGTCCCGTGATACCGATCGACGCAATCCGAGAACACGCCCGGCCCACCACCAAAGGGGCCCTGCCGTAATCGTCGACGAACTGGAGATGAGCGGTGGCGGTGCTGTGAGACTACAGCTCAGAAACCGTGTAGTGCTAACCAGGGTGAGAGTGCGGACCGGGATCGAGGCGATCACGGGCGCGGGGCGGGAGCAATGAGACCGGTGAGAGCGAGAGGAGGAGCACCCGGGTCCCCGCGGGGTTCTCAATCTCTCAAAGAATGATGCCAACTCGAAGGGGCAGCACCAGGGTCGTCGTCTCCTTCCCCACGAGAAACCCAGGGTTAAATTCGAAGAACAGGGAGCTTTCCCTGAGCAATCGAGCCTGCCCGATTCCCAGGTGAAAGGTAGGTCCACTCCTGGTGGACGTGTTGCCGAAGGGCACGTAGGCCCCCCCTCCACCGAATACGTACGTTGTTCTGTTGTTGGTCGCCGGAAGTGAGACAATTACCGACGCCTGGGGGTCGAGCGCGAACGCGGCGTTGTCGCGGCCCTGAAAGATGAAACCCGTGATGCCGGATCCCACGGCAAGCGATACGTCTTGAGTGACCGCGGTCGACGCACGGAAGCGAAGCCCGGGTCCCACATTGTCGCCTGCCGTGCTCCCAAGCATCTGAACGCCGATGCCAATTCGGGACGGGTTCTGAGCCTGTGCGGTCCCGATGAGGCCCATCGTGATCCCGAGAAGAAGCAGGAGCCAAGAAACGTGTCGCATGAACGTGAGGAACTGCGCGGAATCAAGGGGAAGTGGCGAGCCGTTACGAACTCTGTTACAGAGTCATCCGTTTGCTCTCTGGTTGGCCGACCATTGTCTGGAACGTACATGTCGGCTCGACGATCCTCAACAGGAATACTGTCGTCACTCCGTTCCGGTGCCTGAATCACGCTTCTAAACCGCTTTCCGTCTCATGACTGAGCTAGACCCTTCGCTCGCGCCTCAACACGCGCAATCGAAAGAGGACATCACCCCTGCGGCGACGTGGGATCCGGAGGCGTTCGACGCGCCCGACTTTTACGCCCTCAACGAACTTCTGCCGAAGGAGGCCCGGGTCATCCGAGATGAGGTCCGGGCCTTCGTCACGGAGGAGGTCGAGCCCATTATCGAGGAGTACGCGCAACGAGCAGAATTTCCGCGTCACCTGATTCCGGCGCTTGCAGAGCAGGGGCTGCTCGGTCCTACTCTTCCGCCCGAGCATGGAGGCGAAGGCCACAGCAACATCGTGTATGGCTTGATGATGCAGGAGCTCGAAAGAGGAGATTCCGGCCTTCGCTCCTTTTGCTCGGTCACCGGATCGCTGGTGATGTATCCCATTTGGCGCTACGGCAGCGAGGCGCAGAAGGAGCGCTGGTTGCCCCGGCTGGCAAACGCCGACGCCATCGGCTGCTTCGGCCTCACTGAACCGGAGGTCGGATCGAACCCCTCCGCCATGCAGACTCAGGCCCGGCGCGACGGCGATACGTGGGTCCTCAACGGGCACAAGCGGTGGTCAACGAACGCCACGATTGCCGACGTGGCCGTGGTCTGGGCAAAAGACGAGGAGGACACCGTGCGCGGGTTTCTGGTTGAGACGGACCGGGACGGGGTCACGACGCCCCCCATCGACGACACCTGGTCCTTGCGGGCGGCGGTGACCAGCGAGGTTGTGCTCGACGACGTGCGAGTGCCGGAGGCCCACCGCCTGCCGGCCGCCGAGGGACTCAAGGCACCGCTCTCGTGCCTCACGCAGGCCCGCTACGGCATCTGCTGGGGCACCATTGGGGCAGCCATGGCGTGCTACGACGCGGCCCGCCAGCACGCCCAGAATCGGGAGCAGTTCGGCCGGCCCATCGGGGGCTTCCAGCTCATGCAGGAGCGCCTCGTGGACATGGTGCAGGAGATCACGAAGGCTCAGCTCCTCAACTGGCGCCTCGGCACCCTGAAGGACGCTGGGGACATGCGCCCCCAACAGGTCTCCCTCGCCAAGCGCAACAATTGCGAGACGGCACTGGAGGTAGCACAATCGGCCCGCCAGATGTTAGGCGGCGACGGTGTGACGAGCCGGTACCCGGTAATGCGGCACCAGTCCAATCTCGAGGCGGTGAGCACCTACGAGGGCACCCACGAGGTACACACGCTTATCGTAGGGGAGGACGTGACGGGGGAGAACGCGTTCACGTAGGCGGACGCGTGATCTCAGAATGAGAATTGAAAATGGCGGTCCTCCGTCCAGGCAGCCGGATGCTGACGGATGTGCCGCCGCGCCGCGTCCCGGTCGCTAGGATCGTGGGGGAGGGGAGCGCACCACCGGGCTCATCCCCTGAATGTGCCCGGGGGACGCTGGCCCGTGTTGCCCGACGATGATCCCCGCCGTCCCGCCGCCGACGAGATGTCGAACCACCCCAGGGTCCACCGTGCACGAGGGACGAATTCGCCGGTGGCCAGGGACGACTGCGCTGTGTCCGGGCGCCGCAGCAGGAGTGCGCCCTCCCTCGTCACGTCTGCGCGCCCGCTCACCGTTCTTGCAGTGCGCATGAGTGCCCTCGAATTCTGAGCTGTGTGTGGTTCAGGCTGCGCTTGTCACGGTGAAGTCCCCGTCGGACGCCGACAGGGAGATGCTAATACGCTGCGCCATCGGAGGAGATGCCCGGTCCCTCCGTGAGGGCTGCCTGGGCCGCCGCGAGGCGAGCGATGGGCACACGGAAGGGGGAGCACGAGACGTAGTCCAGACCGGTATCGTAGCAGAAGGCGACGGAGGAGGGCTCGCCACCGTGCTCACCACAGATGCCTACCTTGAGCGCCTCGTTGCGCGCTGTTCCACGCTCCACGGCGATTTGGACGAGTTCGCCCACGCCGTCCTGGTCGAGTGCCTGAAAGGGATCCTGCTCGAGGAAGCTCTCGTCGACGTAGTGCGGGAGGAAGGACCCAGCGTCGTCTCGGCTGAAGCCGAAGGTCATCTGCGTAAGGTCGTTCGTGCCGAAGGAGAAGAAGTCCGCCGCCTCGGCGATCTCGCCGGCCTGCAGGGCGGCACGAGGAATCTCGATCATCGTCCCCACTTGGTAGTCGACGGTCGCGCCGTGCGCCTCGAATACAGTCTCGGCGGCCTCGTCGATCACTGCCTTCTGGTCGTCGAACTCCGCGGCGGTGGCGACAAGGGGGACCATGACCTCGGGCTGGACGTCGATGCCGTCGGCCTGCACGTCGAGGGCGGCCTCGAAAATGGCACGGGCTTGCATGCGGGTGATCTCCGGCCGGGTCACGCCGAGACGACAGCCCCGGTGCCCCAGCATCGGATTGAACTCCTCGAGCGACTCCACCTTCTCTTCGATTGCTTCGACGGGGAGATTGAGGCGGTCGGCCAGCGCGGCCTGGTCGTCCGCCTCGGTTGGCAGGAATTCGTGGAGGGGCGGGTCCAAGAGGCGGATGGTCACCGGGTGCCCATCCATCGCCCGGAAGATCTCCTCGAAGTCGCCCCGCTGGTACGGGCGAAGGGCATCGAGGGCGTCCCGCTTGACCTCGTTGCTCTCCGACAGAATCATCCGGCGCATCTCGGCGATGCGTTCGTCGCCGAAGAACATGTGCTCGGTTCGGCAGAGCCCGATGCCTTCGGCGCCAAATTCAAGGGCCTGCTGGGCGTCCTCGGCCGTGTCGGCGTTGGTCCGCACGCCGATATCCTGGTACTTGTCCACCCACGACATGAAGCGGGCGAACGAACCGGTCAGCTCCGGCTCGATTAGCGGCTGCTGGCCGCGGATGACGTCTCCGGTCGACCCGTCGATCGAAATCCAGTCGCCCTCCTCGACGGTCACCTCGCCGTTCGTGAACGACTTCTGCTCATGGTCGACGACAATGTCGTCGCAGCCGGCCACGCAGGGCTTGCCCCACCCCCGGGCCACAACCGCTGCGTGGGAGGTCATGCCCCCGCGGGACGTAAGAATGCCTTCCGCGGCATCCATGCCGCCCACGTCCTCAGGGCTTGTTTCGGTGCGGACAAGGATAACCTCCTCACCGTTCTCATTCCACCGCTCGGCCTCCTCCGCGCTGAAGACGGCCTGCCCGACGGCCGCTCCCGGCGATGCTGGAAGACCCTCTCCCAGGATGTCGTCGTCGTAGTCGGCGTCTGCATCGAAGCGGGGGTGGAGGAGCTGGTTCAGGTGGTCGGGCTCAACGAGGACCTTCACCGCCCGCTCCTCGTCGATGAGGCCTTCGTCGACCATGTCCACCGCAATCGTGAGGGCGGCAGGGCCGGTTCGCTTTCCGTCCCGCGTCTGGAGGATGTAGAGGGAGCCGTCCTGGACGGTGAACTCAAGGTCCTGCATTTCCCCGTAGTGGGCCTCCAGGCGATGACAGATGTCCTGGAGCTCCTCGTAGATTGAGGGCATCGCCCGCTGCAGTTCCTGAATGTCGCGCGGAGTGCGAATGCCCGCGACCACGTCCTCCCCCTGGGCATTCTGGAGAAACTCGCCGTACAGCTCGTTCTCGCCGGTCGCGGGATTGCGGGTAAAACACACGCCGGTGCCGCTCGCGTCACCGGTGTTGCCGAAGACCATCGCCTGGACCGTCACGGCCGTGCCGCGCAGGCCCGTGATGTTTTTGATCTCGCGGTACCGCACGGCCCGTTCGTTCATCCACGAGTCGAAGACCGCGTTGATCGCCCGCTCGAGCTGCTCGGCGGGCGCCTGCGGAAAGGGCTCGCCGGTTTCCTCGTAGTAGATGGTCTTGTAGCGCTGGACGAGCTCCTCCAGGTCGTCGGCAGTTAGGTCGATGTCCCGCTCGGCCTTCTGCTCTTCCTTGAGGGTGCCAATCGCGTTTTCGAAGCGGTCCCGGTCGATGCCTACGACGACATCCCCAAACATGTCGATGAGCCGCCGATAGGCGTCGTAGGCAAACCGCTCGTTGCCGGTCTGTTTGGCCAGGCCCTCCACAGAATCGTCGTTGAGACCCAGGTTGAGCACCGAGTCCATCATGCCGGGCATCGACACCGCCGCTCCGCTCCGCACAGAGACCAGAAGTGGGTCCTTTGGATTGCCGAGGCGCTTTCCCATCGCCTCCTCGATGTGGCGGAGTCCCTCACGCACTTGGTCTCGCATTCCATTGGGCCAGTCGCCATCGTAGTCCACGTAGTAGTGGCATGCTTCGGTGGTAATGGTGTAGCCGGGAGGAACGGGAAGACCAATCCTGCTCATTTCGTTGAGATTTGCTCCTTTCCCGCCAAGCAAATCGGTCTGGTTGCGGTCGCCTTCGGCCCGTCCGTTCCCGAACCGGTACACGTACTTGGGCGTGTCTGTCGTGGTGGTCATGGGCACTGATGTGTATGATTGCTGGTGGGCGTGGCGCAGACGCGTCGGGACGCCAGTCCGCAAGCGCTATGGTCGGTGCTACGTCCGGGATCAATTTAACGAAAAAGATACGTGCCTTAAAGCTCCGCGCTGTAGAAAAATTTCAGGAACTGCGCTGAGGGCTCCTCTGCAACTTCACGCCCGTTACGGGCGTGGAACAGACACTGTGAGGTTCAAACCTGGCATTGGATTTGAGATGTAGTATACATGCTGACAGACGTTATTCATTCCCGACTGCTGGAGAAATGACGTCAGCCTGTCACCAAGTACTGACGATGAGCTGACGTACCTGCTGACAAGACTCCCTTGCCCTCAAACTCCTGAACAACCAACCGTGACTGATATGCCTACCACCACCACGAAAGAAGAAACCACGACCCATGGTGAACCCTGGCGCCCCCAGCAAATGATCGAGGAGAATCCCGTCGGCCTCGATCAGGATGTTGCCGAGCAGTTGATTCCGAAGCTCGACGAGATCCAGTGCACGCTCTGGACGATGTACCACCAGTACCAGAAGCATCACTGGCTCGTTGAGGGGCCTCAGTTTAACGACCTCCACCTCTTTCTTGAGGAGAACTACGAGGAGGTCCACAAGTACCTCGACCGTTTGGCTGAGCGCATTACGGCCCTCGGAGGCATCCCGACCAGCGCGCCGGACGTGCAGGCTGAACTTTCCCACGTGGAGCACGAGCCGGAGGGAACCTACCGCGTCCGCCAGATGCTCCAGCACGACTTGGCCGCCGAGCAGACCCTCTCAACCATTCTGCGGGACACGATTGAGCAGGCGCAGGAGCTTGGAGACCCGGGGACGGAGCGCGAGTTGAAGAAGGCGCTGACCAAGGCTGAGGACCGGGCTCACCACCTCGACCACTTCCTCGGGGAAGACAGCCTGGAGATTGGTCGTCCAAACGGAGATGCCGCCTAGTGTCTTCCGCCCCCGGCCCTGCTTCTGGCCGTCGGGGGGCAGAGACGTGTGAAGCCCGGCGCCGATTGTGGGGGCCGGGCTTTTTCTGTGGCCGTGACGGGCGGGGGTGGGAGCCAGTCCGGGACTGGTCACAGGGGGACTGACAACAAAGAGGTCACACGGGCGTCGGAACGACCTTCCCAGAACAGGCGTGTCCTCTGAGCCGAATTTTTCCGACGGGTTGCCATCCTAGACACCCCTCATCGGTCTGCCTATCTGTCGCACCGGTCGCAAATTGTCCGACTCCTATGAACCGTTTAGTCGTTGTCGAGTCGCCAACGAAGGCTCAGACAATCCGATCATTCCTTCCGGACGGAGACTTTCACGTTGAGGCGAGCATGGGACACATCCGCGATCTTCCTGCGTCGGCAGAGGAGATCCCCTCGGAATACGAGGATGAGGACTGGGCCCGGCTTGGCGTGAAGGTCACCAACGGATTTGAACCCCTGTACGTGGTGCCGTCAAAGAAGAAAGGTGTGGTGCGCGACCTCCGAGAGGCCCTCAGCGACGCCGATGTGCTCTACATCGCGACCGACGAGGACCGCGAGGGCGAGTCCATCGGGTGGCACCTCCTGAACGTGCTTGAGCCGGAGGTCCCAGTTCGGCGCATGGTGTTCCACGAAATCACGCAGGACGCCATTCGGGGGGCACTAGAGGACACCCGTGATCTCGACATGCACCTGGTTGAGGCGCAAAAGACCCGCCGCATTCTGGACCGGCTCGTCGGGTATTCGATATCGCCCCTGCTCTGGCGCAAGATCAAGCCAAAGTTGTCCGCGGGCCGCGTCCAGAGCGTGGCGGTGCGGCTCCTTGTGCAGCAGGAGACCGAGCGGATTACGTTCGTGCCGGCTACGTACTGGGACCTCGAGGCACGGCTTTCGAAGGAGGAGATCGGTGTTGACGCCGAAATGACGCACCTGAATGGGGTGCGGCTGGCCGCGGGTCGGGACTTCGACGAGGACACCGGCCGCCTGAAGGAGGACCTCACGGAGGGCGAGGACGTGGTGCTGCTCAACGAAGAGCAGGCCACCACGTTGGCCGAACAGCTGCCGGAGCAGACGTGGCGCATCGCCGACATCAAGGAGCGGACGCGTACAAAGTCGCCGTACGCACCGTTCATCACGTCTACTCTTCAGCAGGAGGCCAACCGCAAACTAAATCTCTCGTCGGGACGGACGATGAGCGTCGCCCAGTCCCTCTACGAGAATGGCTACATTACGTACATGCGCACCGACTCGACGAATCTGTCGTCCAAGGCGGTGGAGGGGGCCCGACGGACCGTGACGGAGCGGTACGGGGGCGAGTACCTGAGCGATAAGGTGCGCCAGTACAGCTCATCGGAGAGTGCGCAGGAAGCCCACGAGGCCATCCGGCCGGCGGGCTCCGACATGAAAACCAAGGACGAACTCGGCCTTCGGGGCATCGAGGGAGCGCTCTACGACCTGATCTGGAAGCGCACGTTGGCCACCCAGATGGCAGACGCGAAGGTCCGCTACACGAATGTTTACTTCGACGCGGAGGTAGACGGGAGCGTGGCGCGCTTTCGGGCTTCGGGGAAGAAATTCGATTTTCCAGGGTTTTTCCGGGTGTTGGTAGAAGGCAGCGACGATCCAGAAGCGGCTCTTCGGGACCGCGAACGGCCCCTCCCTTCACTGGAGGTCGGCGAGACGTCCGTCGGGAGCACTCCCGACTCGGCCTCGGAGGACCAGGGCTTCCGCGTCCGCTCCGTCGAGCCGCTCGGGCACGAGACCCAACCGCCGTCCCGGTACACCGAGGCGTCCCTGGTCGAGACCCTCGAGGATGAGGGCATCGGACGGCCGTCCACGTATGCCACCATCATCGATACCATCCAGGACCGAGGCTACGTGCGGAAGGAGGGAAGCTCACTCGTCCCGACCTTCACGGCCTTCGCCACGAATAATCTGATGGAGGCCCAGTTCAAGCCCCTGGTCGACGTCAACTTTACGGCTCAAATGGAGGATGTGCTCGACGACATTGCGCGTGGGGAGAAGAAGCCGACTCCGTACCTCCGAGACTTCTATTTAGGGGACGATGGGGTTGAGCCCCGTGTGGAAGAAGGCCTCGACGAGATCGATGGGCGGGAAATTAGCTCCGTCTCCTTTCCCGATCAGTGGGGCGACTACGTGGTGCGCGTCGGGCGGTACGGGCCTTACGTGGAAGGAACGCTGAACGAGTCCACCGTCACTGCCTCCCTGCCAGACGACCTGGCCCCTGGAGAGGTTACGGAGGAGAAGCTCCAGTCTATCTTGGAGGAGGCAAACGCGGGCGATCGGGTGCTCGGGATCCATCCTGACGCCGATAAGCCGGTGCTCCTCAAGTCAGGGCCCTACGGTCCATACATCCAACTTGGCGACGACGAGGAGAACGATCCGAAGCGCGTGTCTCTCCCGCCGGGCGTGGAGCCGGAGGACGTGGACTTCGAACTGGGCCTTCAGATTGCGAATTTGCCGCGCGTCTTGGGCGAACACCCGGACACAGGCAGCCCGATCAAGGCCAACATCGGCCGGTACGGCCCCTACGTGCAGCACGAGGGGACGTTTGCCTCGCTGCGGGATAACGATGACGTCCTCACCATCGAGTTCGAGCGGGGCCTAGAGCTCATTCGGGCGGAAGAGGATGCCAACAAGCCGGACCGGGTGCTCGGGCCGCACCCCAAGACCGAGGAGCCGGTTGAAGTCTGGAACGGACGGTATGGACCCTATGTCAAACACGACGGGACCAACGCATCTCTGAAGGACGACCAGTCCATTGATGCCGTGACGATGGAGGAGGCCCTCGACCTACTGGCCGAAAAGGGAGATTCGGCGACCCAGGAGGTTCGAAGCTAGGGGCCGCTTAGGATATGCGGACGTTTCTAGCGGCGGATGTTGATGTCCCGGCCTGAGCCCTTGAGGACGAAGGACCTTGTCAGCGGGACGGATCCTGCTCGTCTTGGAGGGACTCCAGAATGTTGAGATAGCTCTCGTAGCGCTCTGGGTGGATGTCTCCTCGCTCCACGGCCTTCTTCACGGCACACCCGGGCTCGTGGTCGTGCGTGCAGTCCGGAAATTGACAGTCGTTCACGTACGGGGACAGGTCATGGAAGTAGTACGCGAGGTCCTTCGGGTGCACGTTGTGGATTCCAAACTCGCGGACACCGGGCGTGTCGACAACGTACCCCCCGTTCGAGAGGGGGTATAGCTCGGCATGAGTTGTCGTGTGCGTGCCCTTTTGGGTCTTCGTGCTCACGGAACTGGTCCGAAGGTCAAGGTCGGGTTCGAGAGCGTTGAGAAGCGTTGACTTGCCGGCCCCCGAGGGGCCTGTGATTGCATTGATCTGGTCCTCGAATGCGTTGCCGAGTCGATCGAGCCCGCGTCCTTCTGTGGCGCTGGTCGCCAGCACCGGATACCCGAGGTCCGCGTACCGGAGATGAAAGTCCATCACCTCCGGCTTGTTGGCCTCCGTCGCGAGATCTATTTTGTTGATGATAATTCCCGCTGGAATGTCGCGGGCCGAAGCTGCCACGAGCAGGCGGTCGAGGAAGCGGGGATTGAGGGCAGGAAGATGGACGGACTGTACACACCAGACCCGGTCGACGTTGGCGACGAGCACGTGCTCCTGGCCGGCACGAGGACCCGCAGCACGCCGGCTCAACTTGTTGATCCGATCGTGTATTTCGGTGATGAACCCGGTTTGGTCTTCTTCCGCCAGTCGGATCGTGACCCGATCGCCCACGGCAATGGGGTTGGTGACATCCTGCTCGGTAAGGCGGAATTTCCCCCGCATCCGCGAGGGCACGGTCCGGTCCCCGACCTGCACATCATACCAGCTCCCCGTCGAGCTCGTCACGACCCCCTCGAGGTATGTGGTGTCGGAATCGGTTGCCGCGGAAGATGGAGCCATGTGTGGTCGCAGAGCCCTGTGGAGAAACCATTCGTTCTCGCTGCCCGTCCACTAGATGATTCCCCAAGTCGGAAAAGCAATTATTGAAATGGGGCTCTGCCCTAAACAGTTCGTTATGCCCTCTCGCGACCGCTACGACCGCCTCCGCCGCCATTTTCAAGAGCTTGAGGCCAACGAGCGCGCCCGCTTCCTCCTTGAGGCCTCCGTTTCAACGCTGGCCCAGGGGCTTGAGCAAGCCGGGCAGGCGCTCGCCGATAGCCTTGAACGGGTCATGCAACAGGAGCACCGGGCATCGGGCGCGTCCGAAGAAGCCCGGCAACCAGGGGCTGCGGAGCCGGAAACCGCCCAGCGGCAGGCCTCTCGCGGCGGGGATTCGTCGTCGGAGTCGTGAATCGTCTTCGGGCCCGCGGAGAAGCATCCCGTGCCGTGCGGGAACAGCACTGACAGCTTGCTCTCTGCTCTTCCACCAACGCACTCGTCAAATGTCTCAAGAACGTCCTACGGAGCGCCGGGTCCGCCTTCGAAACCTGAACTGGTTCGGAAAATCGGTTTATCTCGGAGGAGCGGCCCTTCGGCTTACGGCCAATCTGGTCGACACGACGGCAAAACGTGTATCGAAAATCGCGGCCGAGTCGAAGGAAGAGTTCAACCGCGGGGCCAATCCAAACATCGAGGATGCTCGGATTGTCGATGAGTACCGCTCCTCAGACTCCTCGGTGAACAAAGAAAGTTGACAGAACTGCTGAGATCCACGGCTGGATCCGTCACCTAGGACGGAAGAGCCCAGGCCTGCTCCACAGAGGCGGGGCCCATCGCGCTGGCCTGTGTCGCTGTCTCCACAGCACTGCCACGATGTGAATGCAAGTCCGGCGAGCAGGCACCGTGATGTTGCTGATCCTTCTGGGAGGCGGCCTCCTGATCGGGGGATGCAATGTTTTCGACTTCGCGAACTCTTCGCCTGAGACCGTCGACGCGCTTCTGGACAGTGCCCGGTCTGCACTCGCCGCCGGAAATTCTTCTCGGGCAGTACGACTCCTCGAGCAGGCCTTCAAAAAGGACTCGACGGACGTGCGGGTGCGCGTCGAACTAGGGAATGCCCTCCACACCGATCGTGGACTCGACATCTTCGCCCTGCGGTCGGCCGGAAAACATCTCGTGATCCCGGCCGATTCGGCAATCTCCTCGCGTGTTCCTTCGTCGGGCTCGACGCCGAAGAGAACGGTCTGTACGGACGAGGCACAGCCCAGACAGGCTCCCAATCGCTACACGGCCGTTCCGCTGGATGCGGAGCCGTTGCGCTTCCTGTCCGCGCGCCGGACTGTAGTGGAGCGCGTCCATGACCTTGTGGTCGAGGGGGTGCTGCGACGCCGGACCGAGGCATTCATGGACACGAGGATCGCCACTCGTCGAAAGGGGCTGCTGGTAGGGGCCGTCACCACCGCGGCCAAACAGTTGATCGATGTCCAGGAGGTCTTCGAAGAGACCGGAGGGACCCTTTTTCTCGACCGTGGGGCAGAACAGGGGCGTGCCCTTCTTGCGTGTACCGAAACAGAAGAGGCGCTGCGGCGAAGCAACCGTGCGCTGTGCACGCTGGGTGGCGCGACCCGCCAGGCGATCCGGTGGCTCCGCGACCGGCAGCAGCCGTCCGAAGACAGTCAGGAAGCTGTTCTCATCGACCGCCTCCAGTCGGTAACTAGTGCCGCCAGTGCCCGAACGGCATGCTCGAAGTCCCCGTCTGTCGCTCGCCCTGCGACGACGTCCGCTCCTAACTGAACGCCCAACCGCAGGTCCAAATGCCCGGGCACATCGCTCCGAGCATACTTCGGACGCCCGCTCCCACCTGCGCTCGGAACTGCACCGAGGAACCTCTCCGCGGAAAGCGGCTTTGGCGGGGCAAAGTTTCCGCACGTCGATCAATCTGGCTGCTCGAACACTCGTTGCACCGAACGCTGAACCGGGAGTGGAGTCCTTCCCACCCCCACTTCCCGAGCTGGTTGTCAGGACATGCACTCTCACCTCCGGACGGTCCTCTTCTCGCTCCTCGTCATTGTGGCGGGACCCGTCTCTGCGCTCGGTCAGAACAACCGGTATACCGAGCGCTCATTCATCCCGTCCCCGAGTGTTCGAGCGATGGGGGATGCGGGGGTGGCCCTTCTCGGAAAGGACCGCCCGTTTTTCTACAATCCAGCGCAGCTGCCCTCCATCTCTTCCTACTTTAGCATTCTCGGGGTGCAAGCCGCCGCCAGCCCCAACATAAGGAAGCAAATCAACTTTTATAATCGTCGAGTTCAGCCGGCCATCGAATCCAACTTCGACCTAGAGCCGGACGCCCTCGAAGAACTATACCAGGACACCTACGAGCTCGGCCGTCAACCTCTTCGCGGAACCGGGGCCGTTGTCCTCCCGTCGTTCGTGTATTCAAAAAATGGAATAGGAGTGGGGGGCGGGCTGTTCGCCAAGACCGCCCTCAACTACAGGACGAAGGGGGCGGGGCTCGGCGTCCCGAGCATATACCTGCTGAGCCGGACCGACGTCATGGCGCTTCTGTCGCTCGGGGTGGATCTGAAAACCATCGGTCTTCCGGGGGTGTCGGTAGGGGTAACGGGCACCCGAACCCGACGGCTTCTGGCGTTCGAGAACAAGCCGCTCGACACGTTCTCGGCCGACGAAGCCGCTATTCTGCTTCAGGGCAACACCTATCAGGTCGACGTGGGAGGGCTCTACACCCCGTCCTGGTGGATGTTGCCGGGAACCCTGACCCTGGGGGGCGCGGTCTACGACCTCTTCGGAGGACAATACGACTACAGTTTTGAAGGATCGCCCAGGATTCCGTTTCTGGAAGGCATCGTCGCGGAATCTGCGACTGTCGACACGGAGGCGGTTAGGCAGGAGGTGGAAAGGGCACGCCGGCGATTTCGACTTGAGCGCTCGTTTCGGATGGGCGTGGCATACCGGATCTCTTCGCTGTCCGTGCTCGACGGCGTAGGCGTCGCAGTCGACTACCAGGGATACGGTCACGATCAGCAGCATCCCCTGGCGCGGCTCCACCTCGGTGGGCGTGCGCGACTGAACGACACCTTTACCGTTCGTGGAGGGCTAAGTGCGGGGTATCCCACAGGGGGACTTGGAATCCGTCTCGGTGTACTTCGGCTCGACTACGCCGTTCACGCATTCGAGGAGGGACGCGTGCCGGGCCAATTGAGAACGTACGTCCACACCGCTCGGCTCACACTTCGGATTGAGTGACGTTTCTGGAGGGCCTCAGTGGGAACGGCCGAGCCCCCCACTGGAGACGTCCGCTTGATTGAGAGCCCTGCAGGGCTGCCACGACGAGACTACGAAGCAACGTGCTTCCGAATGGTGGCTTGAAGCTCGTCTCCACTGAACGGTTTGGACACAACGTCATCAACCTCTTGACTGTCCGTTTCCGCCTCCGTGTATCCGGTGAGCAGGATCACGGGCAGATCCGGATTCGTCTCCTTCAATTCCTGAGCCAGTTCAGTCCCCGTCATTTCTAGCATGCCGAAATCGGTGAATACGATGTCGTGACGGCCTTTCTCGAACATCTGCAGGGCCTCGGGACCGGTGGAGGCGCAGTCTATGTCGTGGTCGTTCAGCGATAGGAGCCGGGAGACGGTTGATCGAACCCGTTCCTCATCGTCGACCACGAGAACGGACGCGCCCTCGGCCTCGGGTGAATCGGTCGAGGACTTCTCGACGGGAGACGGGTCTCCCTCGGCAGGGGGAAACGTGAGCGTAAACTGCGTTCCCTCTCCGGGCTCAGACGTGATGTCGATCATGCCCTCGTGCTCCTGAATGATCCCGTAGGAGGCCGCCAGTCCCATTCCCGTTCCGTCTTCGCCCTTCGTCGTAAAGAGCGGCTCAAAGATGTTTTGCTGGACTTCGTCGCTCATTCCGATGCCAGTGTCGCTCACCTCAATGCATGCGTGCCCTTCATCACTCGTGAAGGTCCTGAAGCGGATGGTTCCTCCCTCTGGCATGGCCTGCACAGCATTGAGAATGAGGTTGACGATCACCTCACGGAGTTCAGACGCCGACCCGAGGATGTTTGGAACCTCCTCGAAATCAGTCTTCATCGAAATCTCGATCCCTTGGCGACGAGGTTCGTTGCGCCAGTACGGTTCGGTGAGCGTGATACAGTCCCGAATAAGCGTCGTCGGGTCGACAGGTTCAAAGTGCTGCTGCGTGTCGTGACGAATGTACCGCTGCAGTTTTTCGATCAGGGCAGCCCCGTCCTGCGCGCTGGTTTCGATCGTCTCGATGGACGGACGAATGGAACTGGTCAGGGAGGCGGGCTCGACCTGCTCCCTGAGAAGTTCGATGTGGCCGATGAGACTGCTCAGTAGATTATTGAGGTCGTGGGCCACCCCCATCGTCATGCGGCCCAGCGTTTCTAGCCGGTGCCGCTTGGTTTGGCTGATCATCCAGGAGGGGGGCTCAGCCAGGACCTCGCCGCTCGCCGTTACGCCCTGGCGGTAAGAATCGTCCTCGTCGGACCCGTCGTACATCGGGATGAAGTTGAACAGGATTGGGAGCGGCTCATCCCGACTGTGCGTCTCGACCGACACGAGTTGATTGGTGACGAGCGCTCCGTTGCAGGCCTCAAGGACCGCAGATTCAGCCCGTTCGCGTTCCTGCTCGGACAGGTGGGCCCACGGCTCTTCGGGGGGGCCGAGGAGGGAGGTCCACGGGTCATTGCAGTAAAGCGTATCGCCGGACTCGGAAAACGTGGCGACCAAGAGTTCGGACTCGACGGCGGGAACCGATCCCGGAAACCCCTCGTCGGGGGAACTCAGGGCGTCGTCCAAATTCGCACTGGTTCTGTCCATGGGCTCAATCTTGTTCCCCAGCGTCTCTGAGGGGCTTTGTGTACCAGGAGGTGACGTGAATTCGACCTTTCGGGCGGGCACAATGCCTGGAACCATGTGGATGGAGTCCAGAGCACGCGCCGTTGCTGTCTCGCAGATCGTCAAAATATGTGTCTTCCAGGACGGCTCTCCCTCACGGTTCTCACTCGTCTTCCGAACCTAGAAGCGCTCCCCCAGATTCGAGCCTATCGTTCCGATTCTCCCAAGCGAAGTTTGCCGGTGCCTGATATTGTCGAGATCGGTAATCCGCTCCGTTCTGCGAGTACGGCCGTGGGACGACGTGAACGCTTAGGAGAGCGTACGCCGGCCGTCCGGGGGGAACAAGAAGGGCCACGTCACCCGCCGAGCTGGAAATCTCAGGAGGCGTTGCCGTTGGCTTCGCCGACACCCGCAAGGGCGCTGATGAGGTCGCTCTTCGTGAGCACGGAGTAGCCGTCGTTGTCGGGCCCATGCTCGACGAGCACAGCCCCTGCGTCCTCCTCGAGATACGCGGACAGGTGCTCCAGGTGCAGGGAGGAGGGCACGACGGGAAACGGAGTGCCCATGATTGTCCGGACAGGGTCCTTCCGCGAGTCTGGGTTTTCGATGAGTCGGTTTAGGATCCGAGTTTCGGTCACGCTACCCACGACGTCACGGTCGTCATCGATGACGGGCATCTGAGAAATGCTTTCGTCGGTCATGCGCTCGATCACGTCTCCGATCTCGTCGTCCGGGGCAGCAGCGATCAGGTCCGCGTTTTTCTGGCGAAGACTGAGGACCTCGTCGGCGGTGACGTCTGGTTTCTTTTCGAGAAAGCCGTGGTCCCGCATCCAGTCGTCGTTGTACGTCTTCGAGAGATAGCGGAATCCCGAGTCGGGAAACAGCACGACGACCACGTCGTCCGCCGAGAGCTCATCCCGATGCTCGCTCATCCACTGCACGGCGCCCGCGAGCGCCATGCCGCAAGACTGACCGATGAAGAGCCCCTCCTCCCGGGCAATGCGGCGCGTCATCTGCATGGCCGACTTGTCCTCGACCTCTACGAAGTCGTCGACGATGTCGAAGTCCATGTTCTCGGGAAGAATGTCCTCCCCCACCCCTTCCGTGAAGTACGGATAGATCTCGTCCTCGTCGAACACCCCCTCGTGGAAGTACTTGTGGAAGACCGATCCGCAGGGGTCCACCCCGATCACCTCGATCTCCTCCTTCTGCTCTTTCAAGTAGCGTGAGGTCCCGCTAATGGTGCCTCCCGTCCCGGCCCCGGCGACGAAGTGAGTGATCTGGCCCTCGGTCTGCTCCCACAGTTCCGGCCCTGTCGTCTCGTAGTGGGCCTGGGTATTGGCCGAGTTGTCGTACTGGTTCAGATATATCGAATTTGGAATTTCTTCCGACAGTCGGCGGGCGACGGAGTAGTAACTTCTGGGATCGTCCGGCTCCACATTTGTGGGGCACACGAGCACCTCTGCCCCAAGGCCACGAAGCACGTCCACCTTCTCCTGGCTTTGCTTATCCGTGGTCGTGAAGATACACCGGTACCCTTTGGCGATGGCCGAAATGGCGAGACCAGCCCCTGTGTTGCCGCTTGTGCCCTCGATGATAGTCCCCCCAGGCTCGATGAGGCCTTCTTCCTCCGCGTCCTCGATCATGCTAATCCCGATTCGGTCCTTCACCGATCCCCCTGGATTGAAAAACTCAACTTTCCCGAGGACCGTGCAGGGAAAGTTATCGACGATTTCGTTGAGCTGAACCAGGGGAGTATTCCCAATCGTGCCCAGAACGCTATCGTGCCACATGGGTAGGTGCCGGAAAATGAAAGGGAATGGCTCCGAGAGTGGAGATCAGGTCCACTCGGGCCCGCCTGCCGAAGGCAATTGAGGGGCGGGACAGGGACTTCCATCAGCCCTCAAGGGATGAACGCATCCGATGGCCAAAGAGTTGTCCCGCTTCCATGATATCCACTAGTGTAAAAATAACATCATGGACGGACAGTTTCGGGGTGGGCACGGACGGAAAGCAGAGGCGTTTTTCACCGGCCTCCTGCCCTCCTCGCGCCGGTGGGGGGAGCTTGAGCCTTCCCCCTACGTCCGCGTCCGCCAGAGCACAAGGAGGGCGACCAGGGCAAAGGTGAGATGAGGAAGCCAGGCAGTCATGGCGGGGCCGAGCGCTCCGGAATACCCGAATGGCTCCGCTAGTTTCTGGACGGACAGGTAGAGAAATGCGGTGAGCAGGCCGATGGCAAACCGCACGGCTTGCCCCCCGCGCCGCCGAACCGAAGCGATGGGGACACCAATGAGGATCAGAATGAGGTTGGCAAAGGGGTAGGCGAACTTGTTGTAGTACGCCACCAGGGACCGGTTTAAATTACTGACCCCGGATCGGCGAAGGGACCGGAGATAGTCGGCCGCAGCGGGAATGGTCATCGCGGATACGTCGTTCTTCGAGCGGGCCAGGTCCTGCGGATACACCTTGAGGGTTGTATCGAGAGAGGAAAAGGTCTGCTTCGACTGCTGGGCACCGTCCAGGAATCGCCGGCGAGTCACATCCTCCAGGTGCCAGGTGTCGAGCGAGTCGATCCATTCCATGCGTTCGGCGTCGATCCGGCTCGCCAACTGGGACGAGCCGTCCATCCTCTGAAGGGAGACATCGTGGGCCTGCTTCTGCTCAGGGTCGTAGTAGCCCACCGACAGGATGGACTGGGGGCCGTTCTGACGGTGAATCTCGCTGTTCTCGACAGTTTGATTGCCCGGGAGGTACTTATTCTCGTAGCGGACAACTACCTCATTGGTCTTGGGGACGACCCACCCGTTGAAGCCGAACATGACGACAGTAACCAGGAGTCCTACCACGGCATAGGGGCGCACGAGCCGGTACAGCGAAACCCCGGAGGTCTGTAAGGCGGTAAGTTGGAGCTCCTGAGCGAGGGTTCCCGTCAGGTAGATGCAAGACAGGAATAGCGCGAGGGGGGACGTGAGCCGGACAATTTCCGGAATGTAGTTGGGATAGAACACCGTAAAGACCTCGCGGATCGTGGCCCCCTGGTCCAGAAAGTCGTCGCTGTACTCCACCCAGTGCAGCACGATGAAGAAAACGATGAGCGCCCCCACGAAGACGATGAAGCCTTTTAGGAGCCGCCATATGATATGCCGTTCGAACGTCGTCATGTCAGGAGGTCTCACGTCACGCCAGCTGGATTGAGGGCTCACGAACAACCCGCAAAGACGGGCGGGAGGCGCTAGACCTTTTCGCAACGAACCGTTTATTTGCCAACAAATTTGTCACGCATCTAACCTGTCCGTCCTCCATGAAGCTTCACGAATATCAAGCAAAAGCCCTCTTTCGCGAGTACGGCGTACCGGTGCCCGAAGGCATCGTGGCCGAAACCCCAGATGAGGCGGTCGATGCTGCACGTCGCCTGAAGGAGGACGAAAACGCCTCCCTTTTCGTCGTGAAGGCGCAGATCCACGCCGGAGGCCGTGGAAAAGGGGGAGGAGTGAAGCTCGCCCACAGCATCGACGAGGTCCGTGAGCACGCTGCGTCCATACTGGGCATGGATCTGGTCACTCCTCAGACTGGGGACGAGGGGCAGGAGGTCCGCAAGGTGCTCGTAACCAAAGGGGTCGACATCGCTCAGGAGTATTACCTCGGCGTGACGCTCGATCGGGAGCAGAGTATGAACGCCATCATGGTGTCGACCGAGGGGGGAGTCGACATCGAAACCGTTGCCGAGGAGTCCCCCGAAAAGATCGAGAAAGTCTGGGTCGATCCCACGATCGGGCTGCAGCCCTTCCAGACCCGAAAGCTCGCGTTCGCCATGGGGCTGGAGGGGGACGCGTTTGAACAGGCTACCTCAACGATTCGAGGCCTCTACGACGCGTTCGTAGACACCGACAGTACACTCGCCGAAATTAATCCGCTCGTGCAGACCGAGCAGGGCGAAATAGCGGCCGTCGACGCGAAGATTAATCTTGACGATAACGCCCTCTTCCGACACCCGGACCTGGAGGAGATGCGCGACCTCCACGAAGAGGACCCAGTGGAGGTGGAGGCTGGGAAGCATGGGCTGAGCTACATCAGGCTCGATGGAAATGTCGGCTGCATGGTAAATGGGGCCGGACTGGCCATGGCCACGATGGACATCATTAAGCTGGCCGGCGGAGAGCCCGCCAACTTCCTCGACGTAGGGGGAGCCGCAAGTGCAGAGACTGTCGAGGCGGGGTTCCGCATCATCCTGAAGGACCCGAGCGTCGAGGCCATTCTCGTCAACATTTTCGGGGGCATCGTTCGCTGCGATCGGGTGGCGCGCGGGGTCATCGAGGCGGCCAACAACATTGACTTTGCGGTGCCCCTCATCGTGCGCCTCCAGGGAACCAATGCTGAGGAGGGAAAGCAGTTGCTCGACGAAAGCGACCTGACGATCGAATCGGCGGTCCTCCTCAAAGAGGCGGCCGACCAGGTCACCGAGGCGCTGGCGGAAGACGGGTGACGAATCGGTTTTTTCGGATCCTCCTGGTGTCCCTCAGAGCGGTCCTCCTCATCTCCCTGGGCCGGGACCTCTCCTGCCCCGCGTGGGACTTCCCCCTACGCCTCGAGTGAGGCCTCCTGCCGTTTGCCGGAGACGCTGGCCGAACCCACCCAGTCGACCTCCTCGTCCTGAGTTCGGGATTTGCAGCCGGAGAAGCTGAGACAGCCGTCCGCTGTCGACCTGGAGGTTGAAGCTGTACGACTGGTACCGACCGAAGGGCACCCAGCTGAAGGACATTGACCAGCACCCGAGGTCGCGCTGGATGTTGATCCGTGTCGTAGACAGCTCGCTGTCGATGAGGTCAAACCCCGTCCGGCCCTGCAGGGACCAGAGCGGAGTGACATCGAGGGTGAATTGGGCGCCAAGGGTTGCACGCTGATTCTCGATGCGCTTTTCGGGCTTGCGGAAGCTGTAGCTAAAGTCAAAGTTCAGCGACCAGGGAAGACGCGCGTCGAGGTAGCCGTTGGACGTTGAGGGGGAAGAAGTCGACGACGAGGGCTGGTCCGTCCCTGGCCGCTGAGGACGTTGTGGGCCACGCTGGGTCTGGCCCGGCCGCCCGGATCCTGGACGCTGGCCTCGTCTGGTTCCGCCTCGTCTGGTCCCGGTTCGGCCTCCCTGCCGTTGGCTCTGGAACGAGCCCCCAACGTCGATGCGAAATCTTGTGAGTCGGACGGGAGTGAGTGGGCTTTCGGCAACCATGTATCGATCCACGCGCGTGAACTGGACTGGGCTGTCGGGGTCGGCCTGGGTGGGGGAACTTGGCAGTTGGGGGCCCGACTCGCCGGCCCCGTCTGTCCCGCTCCGCTGCGTGGACCGGGGACGCAGAGCGTACGGAGAGAAAGTCATGTCCGTGCTGATGCGGAAATCTTTGATCGTCGTGCGGGCCCGGAAGTCGATATCGCTCGTCTTGAAGTTGTCGGCCGCGAAGTTGTAAGACGCGCCAAGGTCAAAGTCCAACAGCTTAATCTTCTCCTCCTGTTGCTCTCCCGTCGAATCGACCTGTACGTACTTCGTCTCGAGTTCGTTGTCGAGCGAAAAGCTCAGGCTGCGCTGCTCATTGCTTCCACGAACGCGCCGACCGTTCAGGATGTCGTACCGAACGGGCTCTCCGGTCTGCTCGTCGAGGACGGGGTCCCCATTTTCGTAGCGGAGCCGCCGCGTGCGTCCCCAGAACGGCGCGTTGAAATTGGGCGTGTACCGAAACGAAAGAGAGGGATTCATGCGGTGCCGGAGACCCTGCAGGGGGCCGATGCGGAGCGGAAAGGTTCCGAACACTTGGGTGTTTGCCGAAATGCCCGTCGAAAAACTGCGTCGGGCGTAAAATCCGCGGACGGTTCGCTCAATCGTTTCCTCGTCGATGCGCACCGAGTCCTCGGAGACTGGAATGCTATCCCGGCGCACAAACCGCCGCTTGGTGTTGATGCGCCAGTCCGACGTGTAGCGGATATTGGGGCTCAGGCTTAGGTTGTAGCGGTTGATTCGGAAAGAGGCGTTGAGGGGAATCCGGTGTGTCGCTTCAAAGTCGAAGGCCTTGTCGTTCCCGGTGGCGGCTTGGTACTTCCGACGGTCCACGAGTGCTTCGTACCAGGCAATCTCGGCGAGGGAGTCGGCAACCTGCACCAGCGAGTCGGCCCGTGTCGAGTCGCCCCGGGATCGGAGGGTGCTGGCCCGTTCGCGAAGTCTTGGGGCACGAGGTTGGAACGAGTACCGGTTGTTCAGTCTGAACTCGTAGGAGGTCGTAATCTTCTCGAACCAGCGCTCCTCTCCGACGGCTTGTTCGAGATCGAACGGCTTGAAGGATCGCTGTGAGAAGTTCACATCGGGCAGTGTCATCCGGACCTCCCCGGTCTGAAGTTGCTGGTTCTGATTTGCACTGACACTCAGGTTTTGGCCGCCCCCCGGCCAGTTCTTACTGTAAGAGAGGTCCGAGGTGATCTCCTGGCTAACGGCTTCGTCGTAGCTGTTTGGGCTCTGACGGGCAAAGTTCGAGGACGTGACCAGGTTGATATCACCGCGAATGGAGGCGGTCGGGGAGAGCTCCTGACTGTGACTCCAGCGCAGACGACCCTGGTGTTTGTTGATGAAATTCGGATCCCCCCTTTCCCCGATCCGGGTACGCTGGTAGGTTACATTCAACTGGCCGTCATACGCGTACCGTTTTCGATAACGAAAGACCGGGTTGATCTCGTAGCTTCCCTTCGACCAGACGCTGGCGCGAATCTGCAGGTCGGTGTAGTCGTTCAGCGCGAAGTACCATCCCAAGTCCTGGAGGTAAAACCCTTTGCGACGGTCCTGGCCATAACGAGGCGAGAGAGGACCGCTCCGCCGCCCGGGCACATTGGGCACGACGCCGAACGGAAGCCAGAGGGGGGTCGGAATATCAAACAGGTAGAGTTGAATGGGACCTGTGTACACCCACCGGCCCTCCACCTTCATCTTACCGGAGCGGAGGGAGTACGACGGAATCTGGTCGGGAGGACAGTTGCATGTCGTGTAGGATCCATCTCGAACGAACACCGTGCTGTCTTCGAAAACCTTCACGGCTTCGCCCTGCACGTAGCCGTTCCGCCGCTGGGTGCGAGCCGCCACGACCCGACCCCGCTTCGTGCGGAGATTGAACGAAATCTTCTTCCCAGTGAACGACTGTCCCTGCCCACCTAGGCCCTGTCCACCTGGGCCCTGCCTCCCCGCGCTCTGCCCCCCTGTGCCCTGACCTCTACTAAATACCGGGCGTCCTTGGGCTGCAGTATCGGAGGGGGGACCCGTCGCTTGAACCACGCTGGTCCCAAGGTTCATCGTGATGGTCCCTCCCTTCAGGGAGGCCTTTTGGTAAGATACGCGGGCCTTCCCGTACAGTGCACCGCGGTTGTTCGAGTCGGGCCGCATTACGATCACCAGAGAATCCGACGCCGAAAACTTCACCCCTGCACCGGAGCTTCCCGGTGCCGACGATTTCCGGGAAGACGGGGGACCCTGCTGGGCTGCAGTGGGAGGGGCGCTTTGGCCGGGAGGGGGGCGCTGAAGCGAGTCGGGGGAGGGACGCCGCACCGTGTCCGCGGCCTGGCCCTGTTTCTGCGCGGCGCTCGGGGAGGCCAACAGAAGAACCAAGGGAACGAGGCCCAAGCCGATAAGCAGCCGGTAGACGAAGCGAGATCGAGACACAACAGCCACAGGATAAACGCACACAGGCCTTCCCCGGATGCACCGTCCCAACCTGTCGCGCAGGCAGAACCGCCGCCGGACGCAACTGGTCGGATCCGGAAGAACACCAGGCCCCCGCCACTACCGAGAGCCCACTTGCGCCTGTTCTCCCTCGAAGGCGAGGCGTGCGGCGCCAAGGAGGCTCACCTCGTTGCCCAGCTCCTCCCGGAGAATGCGGAGGTTTTCGCGAAGACCGGGCACAACGAAACGGGGAAGGACGGCACGGGCCGGTTCGAGAATATAGTCGCCTGCTGCGGAAACGCCTCCACCGACGACAATGGTCCGAATGTCGAGCAGATTCACGGCAGAGCCCAGCACACACCCCAGTTTGTGGCCGGCCCATTCAAGGACCTCCCGGGCGAGCTCATCTTCCTGATTGGCGGCTTCGTAGAGGGTCCGAGGCGTGATTTGCTCCAGATCCCCGTCCACAAGATCGTGAACAGCACTATCGGGATAGTTTACGAGCCGATCCCGAGCGTGCTGTGCCAGGAATTCCTGCCCGAGGTATCCCTCGATGGCCCCGCTCACTCCCGAGTTGGCGAACGGGCCTTCGTAGTCAATCGTCATGTGGCCAATTTCGGCCGCCCCCCCAGTGCTGCCCCGAAAAATCTTGTTCTGGTAAATAATTGCCCCCCCGACGCCGGTTCCAAGCGTGACCATGATAAAGGAGTCAGAGCGCTGGCCGGTCCCGTAGAAGGCGGAGCCGAGGCCCGCAACGTTGGCATCGTTTTCGACGATAACGGGAAGATCGCGGTCGAGACGAGACTGCAGGACCGATTGCAGGTTGATCGTCTCCCATCCCGGAAAATTCGGAGGCCGAGAAACAGTTGTGCGATTCCAGTTTACGGCCCCCGGTGCACCAATGCCAACGCCGGCCACTGAGCTGTTAGGGGCCGCAGCCACCATCTCCTCGGCGATTGCCCCAATCCGATCTACGACGTGCTCGGGGCCCTGGTCGGCCTCCGTCGCATACTGCGTACGTTCGAGGAGCCCCTCCTCACGGTCTACGAGAGCTCCTTTCAGGTTCGTCCCCCCAAGGTCGACGCCGACGGCGTAAGGTTTCATGTGTAGTTAGAGCGGGAGTGACGACTCAACAGCGAAAAGGTGCGGATTTCAGGGACCTCGTCCTACTCGGATGCCGAACGAGATTGCTCTGGCTTGACGCGATAAATAGTCTCCCCAGGGCGCTTCATGCCGTACTCGTTCCGGGCAATCCGCTCGACTACGCTATCCGGCAGTGGTCGGTCGAGCTTTTTCTGCAGACGGTTGATCTTGCTCTGAAGTCTAGCGTTTTCCCGGTTCAGGGACTCGAGCTCTTGCTGCCAGTAGTACCGGCGCAGCAGGCTGTGGCTGTCGAAAAAGAGAACCCAGACGAGGGCCCCGGTCAGGACGGCACCAATCCCCCATCGGAACCAGCTCGCAGAGTCACCGGACTCGGACGTAGGCATGGCGACGACGATTACTAACGTGCAAGAGAAAAGGCCTCGAGGTTGGGGTAACGGGCCGTGGCCCTGAGCTGCTCTTCGATCCGGAGCAGTTGGTTGTACTTCGCCACGCGGTCACTGCGGCTGGCAGATCCGGTCTTGATTTGTCCTGTGCCGGTCGCCACGGCCAGGTCAGCAATCGTCGTGTCCTCCGTCTCCCCGGACCGGTGGCTCACAATTGCCGTGAATCCGTGGGCCTGCGCAACCTCGATGGCATCTAGCGTTTCTGTAAGCGTGCCGATCTGGTTGGGCTTGATCAGAATAGAGTTGGCGCACCCCTCTTCGATGCCTCGCCTCAGGCGGTCCGTGTTCGTTACGAACAGATCGTCGCCCACGAGTTGGACGTCCTCCCCCACGGCATCGGTCAGCATCGCCCATCCGTTCCAGTCGTCCTCGTCCATGGCGTCCTCGATCGAGAGAATGGGATACTGATCGACCCAGTCTGCCCAGTAGGCCACCATCTCCTCCGAGGAGCGCTCGGTGTCTGGATCGCTCTTCCAGAACACGTACGCCCCGTCCTCGAACATCTCGGCAGCGGCGGGATCGAGGGCCAGGAAGAGGTCGGATCCGGCTGCATATCCCGCCTTCTCGATGGCCTCAAGGAGGAGTTCGACGGCCTCTTCGTTCGACTGGAGGTCGGGGGCGAAGCCGCCCTCATCCCCAACGGCGGTGCTGTAGTCCCGGTCGTGGAGCACGGTCTCGAGCGTGTGGAAGACCTCGACGCCTGCACGGAGGGCCTCGGAAAAGGACGAAAGGCCGACCGGCACAACCATAAATTCCTGGATGTCGACGTTGTTATCAGCGTGTTCTCCCCCGTTGAGAATATTCATCAGGGGGACTGGAAGTGTCCGTGCCGTAGCACGCCCGATGTACCGGTACAGCGGAACCCCGAACGTTGCGGCTCCTGCTTTCGCGGCCGCAAGCGAAGCCCCAAGAATTGCGTTCGCCCCCAGATTCGACTTGTCGTCGGTTCCGTCGAGTGCGCACAGGGCATCGTCGAGGGCTGCTTGCTCGAGCACGCTCATGCCCTCCAGTGTGTCGGCGACAGGCCCATTGACGTGAGACACCGCCTGAGTCACGCCCTGGCCCTGATAGCGGTCGGCATTCCCATCGCGAAGCTCAACTGCTTCGTACGCCCCCGTGGAGGCCCCGCTTGGCACAGCCGCCCGACCTAGCACACCCTCGCTGGTGGTCACATCCACCTCGACGGTGGGGGTCCCTCGGCTGTCCAGAATTTGGCGAGCGGTGATGCGTTGAATCGTAGACATACGAAACGAAAAGCGGTCTTCGAGCCAGCGAAAAGAGAACGGAGGGGAGCCTGCGGAGAGACGCCATTCCACCCGTTAACTACGTGGTCGGAGTGCAGAACCACAAGAAGCGAACTTGGGGACGGAATGAAGGCTCA
>NZ_JBDGQQ010000143.1:0-6140 GCF_042218895.1 Salinibacter sp.
GAGCGGGGAAACGTCCAGAAGGCCTCGAAGCTCGCCGAGCGCCTGATGAAGGCCGAGCCCCCGGCCGGAACGGTCCGGAAGATCGCCCAGATGCGCCTTGAAAATGGACATCCGAAAGCTGCCGTTGAGGCCTACAACCGTGCGATGAAGCAGGGAGCCCAGCTGAAGGCAGAAGATTACTTCAACCTCGGGACCGCTTATCAGAAGATCGGGAAGCTTCCGAAGGCGCGGGAGATGTACCGAACGGCGATCAAGAGAACGGAGGACTTCGGGCGCGCCTACATTGCGATCGGGGACCTCTACGCGCAGGCCGTAAACCAGTGCAGCGGCGGGGACATGAGCCGCACCGACCGGGCCGTCTACTGGGCCGCCGTGGATAAATATCGGAAAGCCAAGCAGGTCGATCCCTCGGTGGCCGCCCAGGCCAATCGCAAAATTGAGACCTACAGAAAGGTGTTTCCGACGAAGGCGGACATTTTCTACCGGAGCGCCTGGAAGACCGGAGCGTCCATGACGATCGATTATGGGTGTTACTCCTGGATCGAAGAAACGACGACGGTGCGCCCGGCTCCGTCCCCCAATTGAGGCGGGTCAAGCGGTAGGGCCCCTATCCTCGTTGCTGCACCGTTGTCGAGTGGGGCAGTTGTAATCCCCCGGTCTGGAGAGGCTGGTTATTCGGAGCCTGCTGAACTGGTGGGGACGGCGTTCCAGCCGATAAAAAAGAGCCCCGCGACCTTCGCGACCTCCGGACAGATGTATCCTACGTGAGCGTAGTCGGCATTGGGCACGGCCTGTCCCTCAATAATCACCTTCGCCTGCTTTTGCAGGACGGGGAGCACCCAAGCGGTCTGGACCGCAAGAGTTACAGCCCCCCAGCGGCTGTCCAGCGGATGTCGGAGGCCGGCGCAGAGGCAAAAAGCACCCCGAGCAGGATCGCCGCAAGCCCAAGCTCGGCCCTGTTTACGGCACCGAATACATGCCGCCCGACGCCGAGGCCAATCTCCTCAGGGACGGTCGGCGCATTGAACTTCACCCGGGCCCCAAGGGCAATCCCGAGAAGCCCTCCGGCCCAGATGAAGCTCGCGGTCTGAAGGAGACGGAGTGCCATACTTTCAAGACGTGGAGATGTTAGCAGCGAAGAGAATCGGGGGCAGCAGCGGAACCTCGCTGCTCCCCCGATGAATCTCACCCCTTGAACGTATGCACTCGGCCAAAGAGGTCGTGCGGGCCCCAGATGCCGCTGCGCAGGCACTCCAGCTGCACGATCTGACTGTGGTCGACAAACAGGTTCACCTCCGGCCCGTAGTTCTGGACGTACCACGGAAAAACCCGTGGGTCGGCCGCCTCGAACATGATGTTCTCCAGCCCGAGCTCATCGATAAACTGGGCCGGCACCTCCGTCCGCATCTCCGGCACGTTCTCGGTGATCCCCTCACTCTCCATCATGATCTGGTAGGCCCCCGCCTCGAGAAACCGGCGGGCCTGCTCGATGGCCCGAGAGGGATCCTGCTGGCCGATCTGCTCCAGCTCCTCGGTCGTGGTGGCCCCGCCCCCGGCCCCGTGCTGGATGCCAACCTCCGGCTTGGCCTTCAGGCCCGCCTCTTGCACCGCCTCGATGAGCCGGAGCCAGTCGTCGGTCGGCAGCGTAATGAACCCCGCCGAGACCTCGACGATGTCGAAGCCGAGACGGGCGCACTCGTCGATGTACTGATGCACCGCGTCGGGGCCCTGGGAGAGGACGTGCTCCATGAACCCGCCGGTCGAGACGAGCACGTCGTGGTCGTGGGCGAGGTCGAGAAGCCCCCGGACCTCCTCCTCGGGCATGAGGCTGAAGGAACCGCCCGAAAACTTGAGGTGGTCGACGTAGTGGCCCATCGTGGAGAGGAGGTCGCCCAAATAGTTGGGCCCCATGACGCTGTAGTAAGGGCCGCGGATCTCGGTAATGCCCACCTCACGGGGCTTTTCGCCGCGGTCGTTGGTGTCGAGAAACTGGAAGGCGCGTCGGGGATCGCCGGTGACGTCGGTTGGCATAGTGGCTTGGCTGGTTGTTGATTGGATGCAGAGAGAATGGTCGATCCTTGCCTGCTGTCGGCCTCCGGTCGTGATGTGTGACTCGCGAAGCCCACACCTCACGCCTCACTCTTCACGTCTCATTCTTCAGGCGCTTCTACCTTCGCCAGAAGCCTGAAGAGATCGCCGGCCGGGAGCGTTGCCAGGTCCTGCACGGCCCCAATGATGTCGTCTCGAAGCGCGGCGTCGGTGTACGGTTCGGCCAATCGCGCAAACTTCTCGGAGACGGTGTCCCAGGACATCGGGCGGGTGTGGAAGCCCTCGTAGTCTTCCTTGTGCGTCTCGTAGACCTCCCCATTGGCGTGGATGCGAATGTCGCAGACCATGTGGCCGGGAAAGCGGTCGCTGTAATCGGGGGTCTCCTCCACGTGAACCTGCCGGAGGAGCGACTGCACGTCGTCGGCCTCAATGCGAGACTGTTCGTACTGGGCAGGCAGCACCTGATCGTCGAGGAGCGCCACCGCGGTCATGTAGTGGAGGCTATGGTCGGCCTCCTCCTTCCGCCGCACGACGGTCTTGTCTCCCTCCTCCCCCCCGCCAATGATGTCGAACGCGACGTCGAACGTGTCGACCTCAATCTTGTCGATCGCGGCGGGGTCGATGCCGCGTGAGCGCTTCAACTCCAGCGCCCCCTCCAGGGTAGCCTGCGAGTGGATCTCGGCGTTGTACTTCTTGATGATCGTGTCGGTGACGCGTTCGAGGTCTTCCGCGCTCCAGTCGATCTCGAACTCACCCGCGATGGAATGCATGAAGCCTTTGTTGCCCTCGAAGACTTCGGGGGGCCCGGTGATGCCGCGTTTCGCGAGGAAGGCCGAGTGGGTGGCCGTGAAGCCCGTCTCCGGGTAGGCCAGGCCTTTCCAGTTCGAAATCTCCCCGGTCCGCGTGACACGGAGCGCGTTGTGGGCCGTGCCGCTGATGGCAATCGCATTCGCGGTCTGCTCCGGATCCAGTCCGAGGGCCTTGGCCGCCCCGGCCGCGGCGGCGTACTGCCCCTGCACCGTATGGTCGAAGCCCTTCGCCCTGACCGGCGCCTCGTCGCTGAGCCGACACTGCACCTGGTAGGCCACCGCAAGGGCCGTGAGCAGCTCCTCCCCCGATCCATCGGCGTACTCTGTAGCGGCCATCACCGATCCCAGGTTATCGCTCGGGTGACAGGTTTCCCCTTCTGCCAGGTAGCTGTCGTTGTAGTCGAGGTAGCGGACGAGGGCGCTGTTGTAGAGGGCCGCGCGGTCAGGGGCCGCCTGCCCCCCGCCGACGAGGGTCGCTTGCTTGGCTCCACCAAAATCGTCGAGATGTGCGCGGAGTTTCCGAATCGGGGCTCCGTCCAGGGCTCCGATGGCACACCCGAGGGCGTCGAGCACGCGAACTTTAAGTTGTTCCTTAGCCCCCTCGGAGAGGTCATCGTAGGAGGCCTCTTTTACAAATCGAGCAAGACCGTTGACAACAGGCATAATCGAGAGCAGGTCGCTGAGCTAAGACTTGCGATGATGTTGACGGTTCGTGAGGACGAGAAGGCCCCGTGGGCGACGGAAGGGCTACCCGGGGAGTCCTGGGCGAGCCCTTCCACCTCGGGTTTGAGAATCCAAGGAGACCCGAGAGTGGAAAGATCAGCGTGTGTAAACTTTAGTCCTCCCGTATTAAAGAGTTTAACACTATAAACTATTTTGTACGGATTCAGAGGCTCTTGGCCCGAAATCCATCCCTCTTTCTTCGTTTGCGAGGTCGACTCAGCGGTCTCCACAGCAGGCAGGGAACGACTGTCTCTTTGAACCCTCGCTCTCTGCAGCGAGGAGCGGGTTTACGTCAGGGTCGTCCTGCCGGAGATTGAAGCGGAAGCCTGCCGGACAGGCCCGGTGGTTTCAGATGTGCTGGTGACGGCCCGTCGGAGGTCGTGCCGGGAGAGCGAGGCTGCGGTGGGGGCGCGCCGGGCCAAAACATAGTTTTCGGGCAACCGGGGATCTTGTGACGGGTGTTTCCATCCGGGGACAGGTCACTAACGAGGTGCGGACTTCGACGGCTTATGGTCGGGCCCCGGGAAACTACCCCCCACAATCGGTCCGCAGTCGGGTGGGAGCACGCCGGAATCCGTGCCTCTAACGGTGCCGGGTCAGAGAGGCCTCCGTATAAGGTGCATCCGTCCGCGAACTTGCAGGTCCCGTCAGTTCTCGGGCAGCTCGTCGGTGGTCGTCATCAGATGACGCGGTATCTCTTCCGGGACTTTCCAGAGGTAGAGGGTCGCCCTTCCGGTGCTATCCTCTACGCGAATCGTCTTGGCCGGCTCCCAATCTCCCATCCGAAAGTCGTGCGAGACAATTCGGTCTCCAGGGTCCAACTCTTGGAGAAGCTTCGGGCGCAGCTCGACGTTGATCTCTGGCCAGAGGTAGAGGGTCACCACCGTCGCCTCACTGAGATCGGCCTTGAACAGGTTTTTTTGGCGGAATTCCACCTGATTGGCGACGCCGACCTCTTTGGCGCGGGCACGGCCTTCGGCCACCAGATCGGGATCAATCTCGATCCCAACGCCCCGGGCATCGTGCTGCATCGCGGCCGTGATAGGGATGCGCCCGTCGCCGCTCCCGAGGTCGTAGACCACATCCGTGCTCGAGACGCTAGCCACCTCTAGCATCCGGTTCACGATCCGATGTGAGGTCGCTACGAAGGGGACGTCTCTGTCGATGGTATCGGGGGGCGAGGCCGGTGCGGGACCTTCGGGCACCAGCACGGAGTCAACAATCTGGGCCATCCCAGTTGAAGGGGCCGCTGCGACGAGGGCAAGAATTCCCATGATGGCGAGAAGGAGCGTGCGAAAACGGTGGCCCATGGGTGCACTCCGCGGTTGATTTCGGAGATCGAGAATGACTGATCTTCTGAAGTGCGGGTCGCCGGGAATAGGCGCCCCCTGATCTTTCCCAAGCGCTCGCATCATCACGACTGGAACGCTCAGCGGAACCTTCCTCCGTCCCGGCCCTCGGCCTGCGTGGGTTGGGGCCCTTTCCCTGCCGCTTTTCACTGCACAGTGAACGAACAACGGTCTGCGCCCGGGGCAATGAGGCAGAGAGCAGAAATGTTTGACCGCTGACCCATCGGGCGGCCTACTCGGAAGTCCCAGACGCACTTCTGTGGAATGGAGGAGTCGTCTCCAGCGCGGGTAGTACCTCTTCACTGGTCTACGGCCCCGATCCGTCGACCCAAATGGCCGATTCGTCTAACACCCCGAATCGCCCCCCGCCACTGCGAACTTCTTTCTTCGCACGCGCTGCTTTCGAACCCGATCCTATGATCTACCATGCACAACTTCCGCTTCTTTTTCCTCACGAATCGTACGTCTGCCGACGCCTCCTTCCTCCTTCCCCGGAGGCTCTTCCGGGTGGCGGCCAGCCTGATTCTGGCCGCAGGCCTCAGCTTCGCCGGCCCAGCGGCGGTCCCCTCCGCCTCTGCCCAGAACTCCTCCGCTGCTCACGCACAGACAGGCTCTGCCCACTGGCAGGCCCACTTCGACGAGCAGGTTGCCCACGCGCTACGGCAGCATCCTTCGATGCGGACGACCTACATTCAAACCGTGCTCCGTGTCGCCGACGACCACAAGCGCCTGGATCTCTCCCGAACGGTCGGCGCGCTTCTTGACATCATCAAGGAGGACTCGAGCCGCGAGCACCGCCTGATAGCCATTCAGGCCCTCCACGCCATCGGGGCCGAGCACGCCGGAGAAGAGCGCTACCGGCAGGCGCTGGACCGGCTCTACGCCCTGATGCAGAAGGAGTCGTCTGAACGGGTGCGCGACGCCGCGGCGGAGACGCTCACGCAGTACACTAAGAGCGGATAGAATCTGATGGGAGAAGGGGAGAGCCCATCGTATCGAGCCCACCGTATCGATGACCGTGGGAGCGAGCCCACACTTCGCTCCACTCGCTGCGTCCGTCTCGGAGACCGCATGGGGGTCTCCGGGGCGGACGTGCTATATTCTGGGGATTTGCCCGACGCTAGCCCAGGTCGGATCCGGAGGGAGGGTTTACGCCATCGTCGTTCTGGATGCGTTCGATCACCTCCTCCGCCGCGCTGGCGTAGTCCCG
>NZ_JBDGQQ010000144.1:0-8210 GCF_042218895.1 Salinibacter sp.
GCGTACTCCTGCTCGATGAAGTTCTTCGAGACGACCCGGCCGTCGAACAGGTGGATCGTGCGGGCCGAGTACTCGGCGTCCGCCGGCGAGTGGGTCACCATCACGATTGTCGTCCCCGCCTCGTTGAGCGCCGAGAGCAGCTCCATGATCTGCGCGCCGTTGGTCGAGTCGAGGTTCCCCGTCGGCTCGTCGGCCAGGATCAGCTTCGGGTCGGCCACCACTGCCCGGGCCACCGCCACCCGCTGCTGCTGGCCCCCGGAGAGCTGCTGGGGAAAGTGGTCGCGCCGGTGGGCGATCTGTACGCGGTCGAGGGCCGCCTCCACCCGCTCGGTCCGCTCCGCCGACGGGACGTCGAGGTAAAGCAGGGGGAGCTCGACGTTTTCGTAGACGGTCAGCTCATCGATCAGGTTAAAGCTCTGGAAGACAAACCCGATGTTGCCCTTCCGCATCTGGGCGCGCTGGCGCTCGCTGCGGTCCCCCACCTCCTGGCCGTCGAGCTGGTAGCGGCCGTCGGTGGGGGTATCGAGCAGGCCCAGGACGTTGAGCAGGGTCGACTTGCCGCAGCCGGACGGGCCCATGACGGAAATAAATTCCCCGGCGTCGATGTCGAGGTTGACGCCGTCGAGGGCAATCGTTTCGACCTCATCGGTGCGGTAGATCTTTTTGAGGCCTTCTGTTTTGATCATGGTGGTTGCGTCGTGGTGATTGTTGGCGTCGAAGAATCAGGCGTTGGAATACCGGAGCGTTTTGCTACAGCAAACGCCCAAACGCAAGAACGCAGGCTATTGAAGGGACAGGCGGTCGGCGTCGCCGAAGGTGTCGTAGCTGCTCGTGATGACTTTGTCCCCGGGCTTTAACCCTTCCAGCACCTCGAAGTAGTTCGGGTTCTGGCGGCCAAGGCGGATGGGCCGGCGCACGGCCGCGCTGCCGTCTTCCGTGAGCACGTAGGCCCAGTTGCCGCCGGTGCTCTGATAGAATCCGCCGCGCGGGAGGAGAAGGGCCTCCTGTGGCTGGCCCAGTTGCAGCTTTAGGCGCGCCGTCTGGCCACGGCGCAGGTCGGAGGGCGAGCTGCCCTTGAAGGCCAGGTCCACCTCGAAGCGTCCACCTTCGACCTCCGGATACACGCGGTCGACGATCAGTGTGCGCGTCGTGTCCCCGAGGGCATCGGTCGTTGCCGTCTGGCCGTGCCGCACGCGCTCGATGTAGAACTCGTCGATCTGAGCTCGCAGCTTGAAACCGGTGGTTTTATCGACCTGCCCGATCCGCTCCCCGGCACTGATGGTTTGTCCGAGCTCCACGTTCAGGGACGTGAGCTGCCCGCTGATCGGGGCCCGGACGGTAAGGCTTTCGACCGACTCCTGGATGACCTCGTACTGCTGGTCGAGCCGTTGGCGCTGCTTGCGCTGCTGCTTGAGTTGGGACTGGAAGCGGAGCGAGTCCTGCCGGTAGGCCGACTGGGTGAGCTCAAGGCGGCGGCGCTGGTATTGAAGATTGTCGCGCGTTCGCTGAAACTGCCGGTCGGCGATCAGGTCTTGCTCGTGAAGACGCTTCTGGCGCTCGAACTGCCGTTCCAATTCTCGGATTCGGTTTTTAATCTGCGCGAGATCCCGTTGCAGTTGAAGCCGCCGCTGCTCGATGTCCATTCGAAGCTGCTGCATGCGGCTCCGCTGCTCGGCCAGCCGGGCCTCGGTTTGGGCGAGCTGCAGGCGAAGGTCGTTGTTGGAGAGCCGAACGAGGGGGGTGCCCGCCTCGACCCTCGCCCCGGCCTTCTTCGGGATTGCCTCGACGCGGCCCCCCTCTGCGGGGCTCAGGTAGACGGTCTTCTCCGGAATCGCCGTCCCCGTGACGGCGATGAACTCCTGAAAGTCGCCCTTCGTCACGGTCGAGATGGTGACTTTCGCCCGGTCGACGTTGAGCGTGCGTCCGCCGGTGGCGGTCGCCCACACCCCGTAGGCCAGCCCGCCAATCAGCAGGAGGGCGGTGAGCCCCAGGGCGATGCGTTTGGGCGTGAACAGGGGCGTCTCGACCTCACGGTCTACCCCCTCCCCGGCTCCGGACCGGGCGCTTGTCCCCTCCAGAAGAGGCGATGCGTTCTCAGTGGGGTCTTCCGTAGGAGCACCGTCGCCTTGCGAGGTCGAGTTGGGAGACATAGGTCGCGTGGAACGATTGGGGGGCGTGTGCGGGTGTGAAGATCAGTGGGAACGTCCCGTTCAATGGTTCTCGCAACGCGCGTTCCACGATCTACCGGCCGGCCGCAGCACCGGCAGGCCCCGATTTCGGGGGACGACGTGTGCGAATCCGCACGGTCGGCCGTGCGTTACCGCTCGCCACCTTCTCATCGGTCTGGTCTTTGAGATGCCCTCTGCCTCGGACGGTCGGGTGCTTATCGTCGACGATGACCGCGACGTGCTCACGGCCCTCCGCCTGCTGCTGAAGGAGCACGTGGGTGCGGTCCACACCGCCACGGACCCGTCCTCCATCCCCGCGCTTCTTCGCGAGCACGACTGCAACGTCGTCCTGCTGGACATGAATTTCCGCCAGGACGCCTCCAGCGGCCGCGAGGGCTTCGAGTGGCTCGACAAGATCCAGTCCATCGATCCGCAGGTCGTGGTCGTGATGATCACCGCCTACGGCGACGTGGAGAAGGCCGTGCGGGCCATGAAGGGCGGGGCGGCCGACTTCATCGTGAAGCCCTGGACCGATCCCGAACTCGTGGCCAGCGTGCAGGCGGCCATCAAGCTGCACCAGACCCGCGCCGCGGCCGACGCCCCCACCTCGGCCGACGCGGAGAGCGAGGCCACCGAGCCCCCGGCCTCGGCCAACGACCAGCCTAGCTTCGAGGGCATCATCGGGGAGAGCGAGGCGATGCGGTCCATCTACGCCCTCATCGAAAAGGTGGCCGACACGGACGCCAACGTGCTCATCCTCGGTGAGAACGGCACCGGCAAGGAACTTGTGGCCCGCGCGGTCCACCGCCGCTCCGACCGCGCCGACGGGCCCTTCGTGACGGCGGACCTCGGGGCGCTCAGTCCGTCGCTCTTCGAGAGCGAGCTCTTCGGGCACGCGGAGGGGGCCTTCACGGGGGCCGAGTCCGACCATGCCGGGCGCTTCGAGACCGCCGACGGCGGCACCCTCTTCCTGGACGAGATTGGCAACATCCCGATGGAGCTCCAGAAGAAGCTGCTCACCGTCCTCCAGCGACGGGAGGTGACTCGCGTGGGCGAGGTGGAGCCGCGGCCGATCGACATCCGGCTGGTCTGCGCTACGAACCGGCCGATTTACGACGCGATGGACGCGGGGGACTTCCGGCAGGATCTTCTCTTCCGCATCAACACGGTCGAAATCGAACTTCCGCCTCTCAGCGAGCGCGGGGACGACGTGCTCCGCCTCGCCCGTCACTTCCTGACCGAGTACGCCCGGAAGTACAGCGCGGACGTCGACGGCTTTACGGACGAGGCCCGGAAGGCTCTGCGTCGCTATCACTGGCCCGGCAACGTCCGCGAGTTGAAGCACACAATCGAGCGGGCCGTTATCCTTAGCGAGTCCGAGCACATCGTGCCCGACGACCTCCGGTTTTCGGCTCCCTCGCCCGAGTCCGACGGGACCGACGACGAGACGCTCGGGACGCTCGACCTCGACAAGCTGGAGCAGACGGCCGTGCGGCAGGCCCTGAGCAAGCACGGGGGCAACGTGAGTCAGGCCGCCCAGGAGCTCGGCATCTCCCGCCGCGCCCTGTACCGCCGCATCGAAAAGTACGGGTTGTGAGTGGGGGAATGGGAGAACACGGGAATGGGGGAGAGGAGATTGCCTCGATGCATGCCAGAATGATTTCTCGACATGGCCGTTGAGCGAGTAGAGGACCTGGATGTGGATCGGCGGGCGTTCCAGGCATCGATGGAGATCCCTACGCAGTCTAGGGAAGGGTCGAAAGTGGAGCGGCACGCGTTGACCGATCAGATTCGGCGGGCGTCGCGAGCGGCCGGTGCGACTCTCTCGGAGGCCTGGCGGAAGCGGCGGTGCCCGACGCACTTTGTCGGCAAGCTGCCGGATGTCGACGCGGAGGCGAACGAACCCCGAACGGGGCTTCGCTCTGCGCGGAGCTGGGATTCTCTGTAGTTTTTCGAGATTAACCGCAGGATGCTTCGACCGCTCTGTCACCTTCCGAAGCCCGGCTGCCAGGGTTCGGAATTGACCCCTCCGGCCTTCGAAGAAAATGCCGCCCGGACGACTGCGGAGGCGGAGCGCTCGGAAATTCTTCACTGTTTGACCGAGCGAAGCGAGGGAGTTTGAAGAATTACAGCAGAGCCGGAGCAGCCGTCAGGCATTTTCTTCGTCAGCCGTGATCTTTTTGGTTCATTTTTGTATCTAGACAAAAATGAACGTCCCAGCTCAAGAAGGGCAGCTTGCTTCGTCATCGAGACTCCCCAGTGGAAATTTGCGAGGTCGTCGGGCGGTTAATCTCATAACGTCACACTGAATCCAGAGACTTTCGAGACGCGGGACGACCGGCATGGCCGCATTTGCGGAGGGCCGGTGCGCATGGTGGATGCTCCCCAAAAGGGATGTGGCCCCACCGACTCTGCTCAGAAACCTCCCGTTCCGTACGACACGGAGTAACGCCCTCTCCCCCATTCTCCCTTTCGCAAAATGCACAAGCGCTTCCGCGTTCAGGTAACGCTGCGGGTCGCAGCGATTGCGGGCCTTGCCGGAGCCGCGGCGTATCTGGTTTGGGGGCATGCCCTCTATCTGCCCGCCGTGCTCGTGGTCGGACTCGCCGTTGCGGCGGCGGTCTCGCTCGTGCGCTACACCGAGAAGGTGACGCGCGACCTGACCCGCTTTCTGGAGTCGGTGCAGTACTCCGACTTCACGCGGCGTTTTACCAGCGACGGCCGCGGCCCGTTCTTCGAGGACCTGCGGGACGCCTTCGAGGAGGTGACCTCGGAGTTTCGCCGACTGCGGGCAGAGCGCGAACGGGAAGTGCGCTACCTGGAACAGGTGGTGCAGCACCTGGGCGTCGCCCTCATCGCGTACCAGGACGACGGGGAGGTTGGGCTCATGAACACGGCTGCCCGGCGCCTCCTGCGCACCGGTCCAGTCCGCCACGTCGAGGCCCTTGAGCGGGTGAGCGACGACCTCGCCGAGACGCTCCGCACACTCGAGTCCGGGGAGCAGGCGATGGTGCGGGTCGAGGAGGAAGATCGCACGCTCCAGCTGGCCGTTCGCGTGCGGCGGTTTCGGCTGCAGGGGGAGCCCCACGCCCTGGCGTCCCTCCAGGACCTGCGTAATGAGCTGGAGGAAAAGGAGATGGAGGCGTGGCAGGAGCTGACCAGCGTGCTCACCCACGAGATCATGAACTCGGTGGCCCCCATCTCGTCGCTGGCCTCCACCGCCCAGCGCCGCCTCGACGCCGAGAGCGACGGCACCCCCCTCACCGCCGACCAGGCCGCCGACGTCCGCGAGGCCGTCGGCGCCATCGAGCAGCGGAGCGAAGGGCTCATCAATTTCGTGGACGCCTACCGCAGCTTTACAGACATTCCGTCCCCCGAGTTTGAGTTGCTCGAGGTCGAGGACGTGTTCGACAATGTCACTCGCCTTCTCCGCGCCCAGAGCGAGAACCAGGCGCTCTCCCTCACCACCTCAATCGATCCGCCCGACCTGACCCTAACCGCCGATCCGGACCTGATCGATCAGGTCCTCCTGAATCTAGCGCTCAACGCCCTCCAGGCGATCGAGGAGGTGCCCGACGCCCAACCGGGCCACATCGAATTTCGAGCTCACGTGGACCCCCGGAGTCGTCCTGTGATCCAGGTCGAGGACAATGGCCCTGGGATTCCCGACGACGTGCAGGAAAAAATCTTCGTCCCTTTCTTTACGACGAAGGAAGAGGGCTCCGGCATCGGCCTCAGCCTCTCCCGCCAGATCATGCGCCTACATGGCGGAAGCATTTCGGTCCACTCCTCCTCGGGGGACGGAACGGTGTTCACGCTGCGATTTTAAGCCCTCCCCTACGACTGCCGGCTCGTCCAGTCGAGCCAGCCGGACAAGCCGAAGTAGAAGGCCGGATAGATGAACGAGCCCCACAGCACCCAGTCGCCCCCCCAGGCTGGAAGGTCCGGAAAGGTGGGCAGTAGGGCCAACAGGAGGCCCAGCCACGCCACCCCGCCGACGGTCACGATTGTCCGCCAGGGCGCGGGCGCAGCGTTCGGGTAGATGAAGCGAACGGGCACTAGCGTCAGGACGCCGAGCACAACGACGGCCCCGAGCGACACGTACGCCCCCGTCGTCCCGTATCTGACTGCGAGCAGGCCCACGTAGTAGGCCACTACGTTCCAGTACGACGGGAAGCCGAGAAAGAATCCTTTCTTGACCTGCTTGGCCGACGTGTTTGCGAACCCGAAAAGACTGACCACCATCGCGAGCACCACCCAGAGCCCATCCGGATCGGGCAGCCAGTCCATGCGCCACACGAGCGTGAGCGGGACGAACGTGAACGTGAGGTAGTCGACGATCTGGTCGATCGTGGGGCCGAGGATGCGCGGCGCATACAGCTTTACGTTCCACAAGCGGGCCAGCGGGCCGTCGGCCGCGTCGATGAGTACGGCCAGCGTGAGCCACGCGAATACCCACCGCGGGTCGGGGTCGGACTGCACGACCTCGGCCACGGCCAAGAACGCAAACACTACCCCTGAGGCCGTAAAGAGATGGACGAGGTACGCCCGCGCTTTTCGCCCCAGCCGCGCCCGGTCGGACTCATTGTCTAAATCAAGGGTGGACATCGGATGGTTCTCCGGCGGCCCCCTTCGAGGGGGGTGCCGACTCAAAAGGCTGGGGAAGGAGTGCAGGCTTTAGTAACTGATCATACAGACTTGATGTCGAAGATGTCCGCGCGTCGCCGGGTGGGGCCCCGGTGCGCTCGCTCTTATTTGCCCCGAGCGAGCGTCTGTCTCTCCATGTTCCCTACTTTTCCCGAAACGCGAGCGTCAGCGGCACCCCTTCGAACCCGAAGGCGTCCCGAATTTTGCCCTCCAGGTACCGCTTGTAGGAGGTCCGCACCGCCTCTGGGTGGTTGGCAAAGAGGGCGAATACGGGCGGCGCCGTGCGCACCTGCGTGGCATACTTGATTTTAACGAAGGCGCCGCTGGAACTGGAGGGGGGATGTTTTTCCTGAATGGCCGCCTGTAGCGCGTCGTTGAGCGCGCTCGTCGAGATTCTCCGCTCCCGCTCCTCGGCCACCTCCAGGGCCGTGTCGAGCAGGTCGTAGACTCGCTCTTTCGTCACGGCAGAGACGTAGACGATGGGCACGTGCTCGAACTGATCGAGGTACTGGTGCAGGTACTCCGTGTATTGCTCCATCATGTTTTCCGCGTCCGGCACCAGGTCCCACTTGTTGACGGCAACCACCATGCCTTTCTTGTGCTCGGCGATCGTCGTGAGCACGCGGAGGTCCTGCCGGTGCACCTCTTCGGTGGCGTCGAGGACGAGCACGCACACGTCCCCGGCCTCGATGGCCCGCTCGCTCCGGACCGTAGCGTAGAACTCGACATCCTCCGCCTGGGAGCGCTTTCGCATGCCGGCCGTGTCCACGAGGAGCAACTCGCGGGGGCCGTACTGGACCACCGACTGCACCGCGTCGCGGGTGGTGCCGGGCGTTTCGGTCACGATGGCCCGGTCGAACCCCAGCGTGGCGTTGACGAGCGACGACTTGCCCACGTTGGGCTTCCCCACGAGCGAAATCCGAACGCGGTCGCCCGCCTCCTCGGTGTCTGCTTCGGGCAACTGGTCCACGAGGGCCTCCATGAGGTCGTCCATCCCTCGCTTCGTGGTGCTGCTCATGGGATGGACCTCGCCCAGGCCAAGCTGGTAGAACTCGCTCGCGGCCCACTCGCGCTCCTCATTGTCCGCCTTGTTGGCGACCACCATTACGGGCGTCTCCGTTGTGCGGAGCACGTTCGCAATTTCCTGGTCGACTTCCGTGATGCCGGTCGTCACATCCACCACGAAGAGAATCACGTCGGCGTCTTCCAGGGCGATCTTGGCCTGCTCGCGGATGGCCCGCTCGTAGGGGTCGTCCGAGCGGGGGACGTAGCCGCCGGTGTCGACGAGGGGGATGGTGTGTCCCTCCCATTCGGCCTCGCCGTAGACCCGGTCGCGCGTCACGCCGGGCTCGTCATCGACGATGGCCTGGCGCGAGCCGGTGAGGCGGTTGAATA
>NZ_JBDGQQ010000145.1:0-5380 GCF_042218895.1 Salinibacter sp.
CCACGGCACAGGCCGACCGCAGTTCATGGACGGCTCGCGGGGCCTCCGGGCCCGCGTGGGCGTCCACCTTGGCCTTGAGCTCCTGGAGGTTCCTGATCGCCGTGCGGAGGCCGTCGGGCGTGCGCCGGAGCCCGACGTACGTGTCCATCGTTTGCTGCAGGCGGTCGTAGGCGTCGCGCAGGAACGTGTCGGTGGGCGCCGATCCCGCCCCGGTGGGGAGCGTGGTCTCCCGCACGTCCGGCACGCGTCCTGTCACGTCGGTCCCAGCGCGCAGGCCCCACACGAGCCCTTCAAGGAGGGACGTGGAGGCCAACCGATTGGCGCCGTGCACGCCTGTTCGGGCGCACTCGCCAACCGCATAGAGGCGGTCGAGGCTCGACCGCCCGCGGGTGTCCACCTCGACACCGCCGCACAGGAAGTGCTCGGCGGGCACCACAGGGATGCCGGTCGACGGGTCCACCCCATGCTCCTCGCACAGCGCCACAAGGTCCGGGAAGGTCGCTGCGAAGTCGAACGACGAGACGTCGAGCACGACCTGTCCGGTCCGCTCATGCTCCCGCTCCACGGCCCGCGCCACGACATCCCGCGGAGCCAGCTCAGCGTCCTCGTGGACCGCCGCCATGAACCGCTCGCCGTCCGCGTTGCGGAGCACGGCCCCTTCGCCCCGCACGGCCTCGCTCACGAGGAAGGGATCGCCGTCCGCCACACAAACGGTGGGGTGGAATTGAACGAACTCCATGTCGGCGGTCGTGGCGCCGGCGCGGGCCGCCATCGCAATGCCGTCGCCTGTTGCCCCAGCAGGATTCGTGGAGCGGCTGTAGAGCGCCCCGATGCCTCCCGTGGCCAAAACGGTGGCTCCGGCAGAGTGGGGCTGCACCGTCCCGCCCGATTCGAGCAGGGCCCCGTGGACCTGTCCGTGGTGCTGAAGGAGGTCGATGGCCGCCGTGTCCTCCAAGATCTCGACACGGTCGTGGTCGCTGAGGTAGGCCAGGAACGGCTCGTGGATGTGCCGGCCCGTCGAGGCGTCGACGTGCAAGATGCGGTTCTCAGAATGGGCCGCCTCTCGTCCATAGTGGAACGAGGCTCCGTCCCCCCCCGTGTCGAAGCCCACGTCGAGCGTGTCGATGAGCACGTCCCGTACGGCCGCATCTGCATTTTGGACGAGCACGTCGAGCGCCTCCGGATTACTTGTGCCGCTCGACGCCACGTCGATGTCTTCCTTGAACTGCTCGGGGGCCTTGCGGGCCACGGCAATGCCGCCCTGCGCCCACCACGTGGAGGCCCCTTCCGGTTGCGTGGCCTTCGTGGCGAGGGTGACGGAGGCCCCGTCACGAGCCGCCGCCAGGGCCGCCGAGAGGCCCGCAATGCCGGAGCCAAGTACAAGGACATCGGATCTGCGATCAGCCATGGAGGGATCCGTCCGTTCAAGACAGTGGTTTGAGTTGCGACGGTGTTTCAATGCCCCGGGGAACCCCATGTTCGGGCCGAGCGTGAAGATCGACCAACAACCTGCAGAGGACAACAAAAAACCGGAGCGGCCTACGTCGTAAGGGCAGAGCCGCCCCGGAAGGGAGGCCACATTCGAAATGGAGGGATCAGCCGGTGCCGACGACGTTACTGGTTGGGCGTCGATCACCGAAGGATCGTCAGGCGCTCCGTCCGGGTTTGCCCGTTGGCCCGGAGCCGTACGAAATAGACGCCGCTCGGCAGAGAGCCGACGTTCACCATCACGTCCTTCGTCTCTCCAGCCCGCGGCGTGCCCTGGTAGAGGGTCTGCACGCGCTGGCCGAGGACGTTGTAGACGGTCACGGTCGCTTCCGTCGGCTCCTTCACGCCGAACGAGAGGGTGGTCGACTCGACAGCCGGATTCGGCGCCGGGGCACTCAGGCTCAGTGCCTGGTCCATGCCTACGTCCACCGTTACTACGTCGCTGAGGCTCGTCGAGCCGTCCAGGTCCTTCTGCTGGAGGCGGAAGCGGTGCGTGCCCGGATCGAGTTCCCGATCGACCGTGTATCGGTAAGAGGTCGTCTCGGTCGTCGTGCCGCCGGACGCCTTGCTCGCCTTGAAGCCGAGGGGGGTCCAGCCACTCTCCGTTTCGAGCTGCACGTTGAAGCCGGCGTTGTTCGTCTCGCTGGCGGTCTGCCACGTCAGCTCCACCGACGAGCCGTTCCGTACGGCGTCGAAGCCGGCCATCTCGACGGGAAGGGGGGGCGCGTCGCTGACCTTCGCAATGTAGTCCGGGCCCTCCTCCCCTCCGCTCGCAGCAAAAACCTCCCCCTCCGAATTGGCAGCCAACGGTGCCGTGAACGCGTCGTACCCCCCAACAGACAGGTTCGTCTCCAAATCATCCTGCTCAAAGAGAAGCTCGACGTCTTTACTGCTGACCTCGATCGTGCCCCATTCGTGCTCGCTGCCGCCGCCGTTGGACACTACGAGATAGCTTATGCCCGCAAAATCGATAAATTGCAGATCATCAATGCCCCCTCCAAAGTCAGGATCCGGGGTCAACGGAGAGTTCCCGGCGTAGGGATCAGTGAACACGTCAATCGACGGGGAAGACGCCGGCGCGTCCACGGAGAACACAGTGCCTTCGAAATCTCCGCTGCCGAACGAGGTCGAGAATCCATAGAGCGTTCCATCGGGCGCAAGATCCATCGACCCCGGATTCACGTCACTGTTCGTCGCGACTTCGGATGCGGATCCGGACAGATCATTACTAATTTCGAAGACCCCGTTGCCCGGCGCGCCGAAACTCTCGACACCTCCGATGTACACTGTGCTCGCGTCTGCCGCGAGCGCATTCGCCCCGTTGAATTGCGAAAAGGCGTTGTTGCTCGAATCCGCAGCCTCGGTGCGGTACACGTAGTTGTCGTCCGTATCAGTGCTCCGCAGAACGAAGTATACAAAGCCGTCCGCGGTTGTCACTCCATCGCACCGGTTGAAGTCGTTGGACTCGTCGGGAACGTCACCGTTTAGATCTGAGGCCGACCTATGGGTCGTGAGCGACGATCCGTCCCAGACATAGATTCCCCCCTCTTCGCCGTTGAAGAACATCAGTTCCCCCGACGAAAGCTGGACGAGGCACTGCGCATCTACATTCCCCGACCCAGGATCGAGATCCGACTTGTCCGCGAAGAGCTCGTAGGTTCCGGACGCCCCCGGGTCCTGCCCTGTGTCCGCCCCACTTCCGTACGCCCGGTCCGCCAGCGTAGCGTCTACCACGAACGGATTCAGCGTGTTGTCCTGGTAGCTGGCCTGAATGAGGTTACGACGCATCTCCGTGGCGTCCACTGGGTCCTGCTCGTGCCAGGCCAGCAGCGTGTCCCGCTGCGCGTCGAAGAAGGAGAAGTCGGCCCGGTTCGGGTACACCGTCGCAAAGTAGAATATGGCCCGGGCTACGTCCCCCTTTACGCTGTGGCGGGGTTCGAAACGACGATCGGCCCGATCTGAGGGACTGTCGTCGAGTTCGCTCCACGCCGGGCGATTGCTGGAAGGTGGGCTCGACCGCGACCGATCCTCGAAGTACCATGTATCGGTATCGGGGTCAGGGATCTCCCCGAAGGCGTAGTTGTTCCGGGCCGTGTTCACCGCCGAGCGGGTCGGCACCAGAATGTGTAGGTCGCTGAACGCCGGCTCCTGCCCGGCCCCCTTGCTTCGGGGCCACACGTGTTCGGTGTTGATGCCTTTATCGGCCGCAATCGAACTCGGATCACCCTGACTGGGATCGACCGCGATCTGGAAGCCGCTGTATGTCCCCTCCACCGTGTTGTTCGCCTCGTTGTAAATGGTGGCGTACATCGAATCTCGCGCAATGTCGTACCCCATGGGACGCGGATCGCCGTACTGCTGTTGCACGGCCTGGAGCAGCACGTCGCCACTGTCCCCCTCCGCGATGGGCGCCTGCGCCGCGGGACTGTCCAGGATCCAGAGCGTGAATCGGCCCGGCCTTCCAATCTTTCCATCCGGGGACGTCAACGTGATTTCCAGACGCTCAACCCCCTCGTCCACGTCATCGGACCCGGCCCCCAGCGACAACGTTTTCGGAGACGAATCGCCGCCCGAAAACGTAAAGGTCTTCGGCCCGTCGAAGCCCGTCACGTCTGCCTCGTCCGCCGTGCTTTCTCCTCCGACCTCGGCCGTGACAGACACGCTCTCGTCGCCCTCCAGCGCGACCGGCCGAATCGACACGTCCACCGACCCGCCTCCCTCCTGGACCTGCACGAAGCGGGGGATGGTGGCAAATCGAAGGGGCAGATCTCCCCGTTCCGTCGGAATGAGTTGGTAGGCGGACTGGAATTCCCCAACCACTCCGGTGTACGTGAAGCTGCCCTCCGGAACCGGCGTGCCGATGAGTGCCGTTTCGGCGCTGTCCTGCACCCGAAAGGTAAGCTCGGTCGTTCCGTCCGACACCGGATAGGACCGGTCTTCTCCGAACGTCCACTGTCCCCCCTTCCACTCCGGAAACTGAACGTCCAGACCCGTCACCGAGACGAGTTCCGACTCGTAGTCCTCTCCGTCGGACTGAAGCGTCGAGAGCGTCACCTCCTGTGGAGACGGCAGCGAGCCCTGCCCCTGCACGGTGTAGCTGTCCAAGTTGCCCTCGTTGATTTGTAGCAGGCCGTTGAACTCGGAGAGCGTGCCGCTCACGCGGAGTTCTGTGCCCTGCTTGATGGTGCCGTTCGAAACGTCTTGACGAAAATCGCTGGTATCGGCCGTTTGTCGCACCACTAGCCCGCTGGCCCCGGTCGGGCCACTTTCGTCCTGAAAGCGCACGAAGTTGCCGAAGGCCCGTGTCACTGTGCCCTCCACCGTGACCGTCGCACCGGGGCCCTGACTTCGGGCCTCATCAATCGTGATGACCTGAGCGGAGGCGGAGGAGACGAACACGACGGCGGATAGGACGCCAGCAACGGCGAGCGCGAAGCCTTGAAGGGGTCGAATCACGGCGATGGGCGTGGTAGGCTAGTCGCTGAGTGGAGGCGCAGGGGAGAAGCGGACAACCGTTTGCGCGTCCTTCCGACACCGCCCGTGAAGGCGCCAAACCGACCGAATTCTCCTTCGTGGATGAGTGTCTTTCTGGGGATCAATCCTTCAATTGCACTGGTCTCGCCGCCTTTCCTCTTGGACCACTGCACCGTGGAGCAGGGAAAGACGTACCGCTGTGGGTTTGATGCGAGGAAACGGAAGGTTTCCGATTCGCAAAAACCAACAGTAGCTCGATGGGTATGGCTGGTAGGCTGGTGGACGGCATCGGGATGTTACCGTAAGGCGGCCCGCGGGCACCGCGCACGCGTCTCGCCCGCATCAGCGTCGAGGACCGGGGCATGGAGCGCGACGGGTCTTCGCCTCATGGGAACGGCGCACCGAGGACGGTGCGGAT
>NZ_JBDGQQ010000145.1:5480-12529 GCF_042218895.1 Salinibacter sp.
TGGAGCGCGACGGGTCTTCGCCTCATGGGAACGGCGCACCGAGGACGGTGCGGATCGAAGCGAACATTGAGGCCTGCTGGTTCAGGACCGCATACGCTTGGCCATGTGCTCCAGAAAAGCAGAGAGGGGATCGGACCCCGATCACGGCTGAGGAAGGGCAGCCGTAGAAACGGGCGGCCGCCTCGCGACGACCGCCCGCTTTACGAACACTGCTCGCACCGTTGGCATGTGGCGTTTAGAACGTGTACTCAACACCGAGCCGGATCTGGTAGAGCGTGCTGTACGTCCGCGTGTTCGACACGACGTCGAACGACTCTTCCAGATTGGTGTCAGGGTTCTCCGTGCCGAGGGCCGACTGGTACACGGGCGTCGGTCGGCCGTCTCCATCTTCGTCCGTAAAGCCGGCAAAGTTGACCGGACTGACGGATCCGAACTGCTGGTAGCGGTATCCCCAGTCGGTTCCGAACAGGTCGCCAAGGAGGGACGAGAAGTTGAAGACATCGGCCTTGAGCGAGAGGCGCTGATTCCGGCCCACCAGTTCGCCGCTAAAGTCGAGCGAGAACTTGAGGTCGACGACCCCCTCAAACGGCGTCCGGTCTCCGTTGCGGGTGGCGTATTCGCCCCGGTTCTCGCTCAGATACTCGACGTTCTCAATGTAGCGCCGAAGGTCCTGACGCTGCTGCTCCACGCTCCGGAGGACGTTTCCGTCCCCATCCGTGATCGGCTCGAACTGCAGGTTGCTTACGTCCTCCGGGATGTAGAAGAGCGGCGGCCCTCCTTCATCTCCGACCATGCGCGTCGCCGCATCTCCGCCGATCGTGTACGAGAACGGACGACCTGACTGACCGGTGTAGTAGACCGACAGGTTCGTGGACACGTTCTTCGTAATCTCCTGGCGGTAGGCGAGTGAGAGCTGAACCTTGTGGCCCAGCGAGTAGGGCGAGCGGCCGAGCGTGAGATTGTTTGTGGTGCTCGCGTGCGGGTTATCGCCCCAGTTTGACCCGACCGTATCGCCGAATTGGTTGAGGCTCCGGGCGTCGCCGTAGGTGTAGGACACGTTCCCACGAACGTTGCCGCCGTCCCACACTGCGGTCGGCTGCTTCTGGAGCCGAGCCGTGACCGTGTAGCTGTACCCCTGATCGGTGTTGTCCATAAAGTAGACGTCACCGTACCGGGAGTCGATATTGATGCTCGTGTTCGGGTCTCGCGGCTGAGAGTAGATCGGGCGGTCGTCGTTCGTCTGGCCGGCCTCAAGGGTCGTATTCGGCTGCTTCAGGTTCACGTTCTGCACAATCACGTCCTTGAGCTTGCTGGAGTACTGTCCCTCCAGCGTTCCCACGAAGCCAAAGGGAAGCTGCTGGTCTATCGCGAGGCTCGTGCGAAGCACGCGGGGATACGAGAAGTCCTCCCGGAAGACAATCAAGTTGCCGGTCGGCGTCAGCTCCTCTACCGACGACGGAGGCGTCGCCCCAAACGCGCCTCCGCCGAAGATGCCAGCATCATCAAACTTCGTCAGCCCGTTTTCTGGACGGCGTAGCGGCAGCGGCCCTGCGAAGCCAAGACCAACCGCGACGTCCGCCGACTGGCCGTTGTTGAGGTAGGCTGCCCCCGGCCATAACTGTGGTAGGCGGCTGGTAAAGACGCCCGCGCCCCCACGAACTTGCGTGTTTCCCTCATCGGCCGACAGGTTGAACCCGACTCTTGGCGACCAGAACACCTGCCAGTCCGGCATCTTGCCCGCCGTCGCGCCGTGCAGATTATACCCGGCCTCTCGGACGGCCGGAAGCAGTTCCTCGTTCGCGCTTGGGTGTGCCCCCGGATCGGTCAAAATCTTCGGCAGGTCGGCCCGCAGCCCAAAGGTAAGACTGAAGCGGTCGGTTACCTGCCACTGATCCTGCGCAAAAAAGCCGAGCTTCGTCGAGTTGAAGTCGGACCGCAACTTCGTGTTATCGCTTCCCCCCTGCTCAAATTCCTGCGTGTTCGGGTTGTCGTCGAGGAGCGAGTACTGGTGGATGTAGAAGGCAGTCTGCGGCGACGGATTCGGGTACTGCGCCTGGCAGACGGGTCCAGGGCCCTGAATGCCGAACTGTCCCTGGTTCTGCTCCGCGTAGTGGCACACCGTCTCGGCGAAGTCAGACACGTTGTTGAACGAGTACAGTCCGGGCCCGAAGATCGCGAACCGGTTGTCAATGCTGTAGAATTCGTTGTGCGTCCCCACCGTGAGGGTGTGGTCGCCAAGGAAGATGTCTGTCTCGTTGGTGAACGTGGCGACAGTCTGCTCCAAGAAGTTCGGATAAGAGAACAACTCGGAGCCCAGTTCGATGCCTCCTCCCCCGTCGGTGATCGAAATGTGCGGAAATGGTTCACCTTCCACCCCGCGGTCATCCACGACGTTCTGGAGGGTTGCCGAGGTCTTCGTGGCGACGCTGGTTCCGAAGGTTCCGTTCCATCGAAGCATCGCATTGTGCTGCGTGCTTGGGAACACTTCTGAGTTGTTCTCGAAATTGATCTCACTCCGGGTGCTCTGGAAGCGGTCTCTGTTAAAGTTGTCGTTGTACCAGTACCGGGCTGTTAGCCGGTGATTTTGGCTGATGTTGAAGTCAAGCCGGCCCAAGAATTTGTCAGCTTTGAGGACGTCGACCTTGCTGCCCGGCGTGCCCGGGTCGTATCCGGTGTTTCGCTGCATGAACTCCCGGATCTCGAAGACACTCGTCAAGGCGTTGTCCTGGGGATCCCCGCCGCGTAGATCCAGGGTACCGTTGTATCCCGGCTGGAGCGGCTTCCCTTCGTTTTCGCGCCGGATGTCCGCGTTCACGAAGAAGAACAGCTTGTCCTTGATGATTGGGCCTCCGAGCGAGAAGACGTAGCGGTCCGACGACGTGGAAGAGGGAAGACCGTCCACGAGCGTCTCACCACCAACCGTCAACTGACTCTGCGTCAGGCTGGCGCCCCGGCGGTAGTACTCGAACGAGCCCTTAAACTGGTTCGTCCCGCTTTTCGTGGTGAAGTTAATCGCCCCACCAACAAACCCGGACTTCGTCACCTCGAAAGGGGATACATCAACGGACATCGCTTCCACCGCGCTGAGGCTGATTGGGGAGGCCCCGCTCTGCCCGCCCGGCGTGCCCTGTGCGGAGAGGCCGAAGACATCGTTGGTGACGGCCCCATCGACGTAGATCGAGTTGAATCGGTTCCACTGCCCCGCGATCGAGATGGCCGGGCCGTCGTCGTTGGAGTTCACGACGTATGCCTGCGGCGTCAGCCGCGCCACGTCCGCAATGCTGCGGCTCATCGTGGGCTGAGACTCAATCTCCGCGGCGCTAACGTTCGTCGCAATGCCTCGCTGACCCGAGGCCAGGAGCCCTTCCTCCTCCGCAACGACCTCAACCTCGTCGAGCTCGGCGGTTTGTTCCTGGAGTTGAAAATCAAGACGAAGCGTCTGACCGAGAGCCAGCGTAACTCCTTCCTCCCGCTTCGACTGGTAGCCGACAAACGAGGCCGTGATGCGGTACGGCCCCCCAACCCGCATGTTGGGAAGGTTGTAGGTGCCGTCCCCGCCGGTCGAGGTCCCGTACTCGGTCCCCGACGGTACGTGGATTGCCACCACGTTCGCTCCAGGGAGCGGCTCCCCGTTCGAATCGACGACCTGTCCCCGAACGGAGGCATTCGTTTCCTGGCCGACTGCTGCGGTCGGACCCGTAAGCAGACCGAAAAGAAGGAGGAGTGGTATTGTAGCCCAACGTTTCATGAGTTAGGAAAACGTGTTCTGGATGAACCTGCGAGTGATGATGGAGCCCTACGGCAACCGATGCCCGACGCGCGAGAGGTGACCACCGATGCCTTAAAAAGTGACCTCACAGCGCCCTCGAAGGACCGAGCGACTGCTTCCGGCCAGCGCGCAGTAGCTAGAATACGAAACGGATTTCTTTTTGTCCACTGTCCCGTTTCAAGAAACCGTGCCTCGCATTTCTTTAATTCGTAGATAATAGTTTCGTAAACGTCGTACGTATTTCTATAACAAAATTTTCTAAATGGAGGCCGGAAAGCCGGGTCACTCAGCGGAGTGCTTCGGTCGATACCCGGGCGAGTCGAACGTTGGAGCCCTTCTCGGCTTCGGGGCCTGTCCATGCGGCGTAGAGATAGGAGTCGCCTCGTACCAGGCGCGGCATTCCTACGCCCCGGGCCGCGGCGGGGAGCGACGCGATGGTGAAGGGGGCTCCTTTCTCTCCGGTGGTCTTCACCGTCCGGGCTCGGAGATGCGCGGCCTCTTCGGTCTGGCCGAGCCAGCTTACGACTGCCGTTCCGTCGTCCAGGAGCACGGCGTCTACGCGCCCCTTCGTCTCTCCGTTAGCTACCACGGTGGGGTCGGAGAAGGTTTGCCCTCCGTCCGTCGAAAACGCCACTTTGACGCGGGATGTCCCCCCGGCCGCCGTGAACCACGCCGCGGCGACGCGGTCCCCGCGGGCCGTCAGGGCCGGTCCGTTCACCGGACACCCCGCAATCTTCCAGCCATCGTCGTGCAGGAGGGTAGGCTCGGACCAGGACTGGCCGTCGAACCGAACGAGCTTAATGTTGCGGATTTCGTTTTCCGTGCGGTCGCGATAGGCCACGAGGGCCTTGCCCCCCACCCGCACCGCACTGGTGGGGCAGCACTCGCAGGTGCGCCCGTCCAGAAGGGCCCGCTGTTCCACGGTCCCGGAGGAGTCGAGCACGGCGCCGCGGAGGGTCATTTCGCCCTGATGTCCCTCTCCTCCGGCCATCTTTCGGCCATCGAGCCACACGGCCAGGAGGCGGTGCTTCCGCCACGGCAGCAGCGACACAAACCCGTGCTCGGTCCTGGTGCTGTCATTGTGGGGCGTCACGGCCGACTGCCACGATCCGTCCCTGGTGGTTTGCACAATGCGTACTGCGTAGGCCAGCGCCCTCGGGCCGTTGCTCTGGAGGTAGTGTGCGGCGAGCCGCCCATCGGGAAGGGGGCGCAGCGAGGGCACGTCGGCCCAGTTGACGAACCAGTGGGTTCCGCGGGCCGCCGTTTCCGGATCGCTCCAACTTGTGTCGCGCAGGGTAGCGTAGCGGAGCGCGTGCGTCTCTTCCCCGACCGGCTCGACCCAGCTTAGCCAGACCGGTCCGCCCTCTTCCGCGTAGAGGTAGGGCTGCCCGCTCCCGGCGGACGCCGGTACGGAGAACGGGGTGACAGAAACGGCAGACGACGAGCCTCCGGACTGGCAGCCCGATGCGACGAGAAGGGCTGCCAGAAGAAAACTTCCGATCAGCGGCGGAGTCCGCCTCGCCTCAAGAAGTGAGAACATGGTGATTGACAGTGTGGACGCGTCGTGGGCTTGAACCTCCCCTTCTGCATTCCGCCCGGCTGCCGCTTCCCAGAAAGCGCCGGACCCCGAGGGGGCCCGACGCTTTCATCCTAGATCGACGGGAGCAGGCCCCTACGCCGCGACTGGCTCAGCGTGTTCGATGCGGGTGCCAAGCAGTTCGAGGAACTGCCGGATCCAGGCCGCGTGGGCGGGCCAGGCCGGTGCAGTGACCAGGTTGCCATCGGTTACGGCCTCGGTCATCTCGATGTCGGCGTACGTGCCACCGGCCGCCTCGACCTCCGGCGCGCACGCCGGATACGCCGAGCAACGGCGCCCGTCGAGCACGTCGGCGGCAGCGAGCGTCTGCGCTGCGTGACAGATGGCCGCGACGGGCTTGTCTTCCTCGAAGAAGTGCTGCACCGTCTCAATGACCTCGTCGTTCAGGCGCAGGTACTCCGGCGCGCGGCCGCCCGGCAGGCAGAGCGCGTCGTAGTCGGCCGGGTCGACCTCGTCGAAGGTCGCGTTCAGGGCAAAGTTGTGGCCCGGCTTCTCGGTGTAGGTCTGGTCGCCTTCAAAATCGTGGATGGCGGTCTTCACCGTGTCGCCGGCCTCTTTGTCCGGACACACGGCGTGGACCTCATGGCCCGCCAGGTCGAGCATCTGGAACGGGACCATCGTCTCGTAGTCCTCGGCAAAGTCGCCGACGATCATCAGAATGTCTTTGGCCATGGCTTTTCGGGATGGTTTGTGGGAAGATAGCACGCGTATTTTACATGCTAGGCAGGCGGAATGGGTTCGGCCTGTTGGCCACGCGCGAAGGCGCCGGGAAACGGGGTGGGAGGAACTGGGGAGAGGAAGAAAGGGCGAGCGGGCGTGAGGGAATGGGGGAAGGAGTGCGGGGGCGTGAAGATTTGAGCTTTGGGGCAGACTCGGTCGCCTCCAGCATACGGCTCTACACAGCGGAGGCGGCGCGGCGGCCGGCCTCGATGGCGCCGTCGAGGTAGCCAGGATGATCGGTGGCGGTCTCGGCCGCAGCGAGGTGCAGCCGCCCGTCCCAGAGCGGGGCCTGGAGCGATGGAGCGGGGTCGGGGGGTGCGTCGGGGTCAGAGATCGAGCCGACCGGAGGCGTGGTGGCGGCCTCCTGCGTCCAGTCGCACATGGCGATGCCGGTCGGCTCAGCCGCGTCTTCGCCGAAGCAGTGCACGAGCTGGCGGACGAGGGCCTCCTTCCGGTCGTCCGGAGCAGTTGGCGTGGGGGCGTTGGGGGCCGGTGGATGCATGAAGCCGACGAGGGCCGCATGGCCGTCGGGCGTGACGGCGTCGTGCCAGTCGTGGACCGGCCCCGTCTCGCTTTTTACCCGCCCGGCGAGCCCGCCCTCCCGCCAGAAGGGGCGGTCGTAGGTGACGGCCGCCTTGCCGGTGTGGCTCATCCAGGTGGGCATCTCACGCATCGCGTCGAGCACGTCCGGCGGAGGCGGCGGATCGAACCGAACGGTGTAGACCGCAAGTCGGGGCGGCACGGCCAGCACCACAGCCTCGACCTCGTCCGTACGCTCTCCGTCCGGCGTGGTCGCCGTCACCTGTACGCCCGCCTCGGTGCGGCGCAGGGCCGTCAGTCGATGGTTGAAGCAGATCGCCGCGCCGGGGAGCACGGTTGCGAGTTGTTCGTGCAGCGCCTGCGCCCCACCCACGAAGCGCCACGACGGCGGCGGCGTCTCGGGCCATTCGAACCGCTCGACGG
>NZ_JBDGQQ010000146.1:0-13293 GCF_042218895.1 Salinibacter sp.
AACACAACCGTCCGTCGGTCTCCGTGACGTTGCTTTTCGTTCTTTCTCCCAAACGCTGCATCTCAAGACCATGGTTCTCGGTATTATCAGCCTCCTCGGTATCGTCGGAGGCATCGTCCTCGTGCTGCTTCTCGGCTTTGGCCTGATGTTTTTCCTCCGGGCCCTCCTCTTTCCGCCCAACGAGTAGTCCTCTGCGCCGGGCGAGGGTCCTACGCGGCTTCCAGAACGGAGGATTACAACGATGGCTGCGCCCCTGAAGGCGGGCAGCGCTTCGAGAGCGATCCGGGGGACGGACAAGGGCTGAGGCGTGGTGGCCAACGTACCGAACGCTTCCCAGTGAGCCCTGCGTACAATGACTACTGGTGCCGGAGACGCGCAGAAGCCGTCCTGCGCGGAGAGCAACGCGACTGAGTCGTTTCCGGGCGTGAAGATCTTTCAGGGATTGGGCGATTTGTCAACCGGTCTCCGGAGAAGTTGACGGTCCAGGCGAATTCTCCTCCCCCGCCTCAAGAGTGATCTCGACGGTCTGAGTCTTCATTTGACTCCGGCGGGCGACACTTTTACGATGTCGTAAACACCGCTGCACGGCCCTGCAGGCGGCACCGGCGACGGCCGCTCGGGCCTCCGCCAGTTGGTCGACTCCAGCCCTCGCGTTGCCCCCCACGTCCCCCTGGCGTGGTCCTCGAAATGGCCCGTCTTCCGTCTTTCGCCAAGGTCTGGTTTGCGCTGTCTATTGCCGTTCTCTCGTTTCTGTACGGCGCCGCGGTTGGGGGGTGGAAGTGGTTTCCGTACGCGTTCCTGAAGCAGGCAGTGCAGCAGGGCAAGACCCTGTATCGGGCTTGGTCGCCGGCGCCGTACCAGGCCCAGTTCATGGGCCCTCGGGTGTACGATCGGAAGGGGGCCCGCCGTCCGAGGCCGGAACGCATGCGTCCAGGGATGACGCTGGTCGCGAGCTACTGGAACTGGGATGGTGCCGGCAGATCCGGTCCGGGGGTCAAGTTGATCGACCGGCAGGGCCGAACCGTGCACGAATGGCGAGTAGACAGGACCGAGCTTTTTCCCGACTCCGTCGACCTGCACAGCAACCCGCGAAAATCCGCGCTTCACGGATCGTACCTGTTCCCGGACGGAAATCTGCTCGTCAACCTGGATTACATTGGCACAGCCCGGCTCGACGCCTGCGGAGATGTGTTGTGGACGCTGGCAGAGAAAACCCACCACTCGATCGCGCGGGCCAGTGACGGCTCGTTCTGGATTCCCGGAGTGAGCCCGACGCGCCGCACGCGGAGCGCCCGCTATCCCGATGGCTATCCGGGAATAGAACAACCCGTGTGGATAGACCAAATTCTCCACGTCGCTCAGGATGGGGAGGTGCTCGACCGCATCAATGTGCTTGACATCCTCTACGCGAATGATCTGGAACGGCATCTCATTGAAGGCCTGGGGCCCTACCCCCACGAAATCCCCACGGATCCCACCCATCTGAACGATGTAGAGCCCCTCGATCCCTCTGTGGCGGACGAGTACCCGCTCTTCGAGGCCGGTGACCTGCTCGTTTCGCTCCGGCACCCCAGCCTCGTGTTTGTATTCGATCCGGCGTCCGGAACCGTGAAGTGGCACGGGTCTCACCCGTTCATCCACCAGCACGATCCTGACTTCATCGGGCAAGGATGGATCGGTGTGTTCGACAACAACAATGATCCCACCAGACGAGGAACCATGCTCGGGGGAAGTCGAGTCGTGACTGTCCAGCCCCACACAGATTCGGTGAGGGTGCGATTTCCGACCCGCCACTCGGCGCCTTTCTATACCGCCACGGCGGGCAGTTGGCAGCTGCTGGCGGGCGGGACCCTGCTTCTCACCGAGTCGAGGGCCGGTCGGGTTGTGGAGGTGGCGCCGAGTGGCCGAACCGTATGGGAGTGGGTACGGGCGCCCTACGACCCCGATGAATCGCAGGTCCCTTTCATCACTGAGGGAACGCGCCACGACCTGACGCGGGCAGAGGTTGCGTCCTGGCCCTGCTCTCCAGACGACTCAACCAACGTCCCGGGCCGAAATGGGTGACTGCCGCCGCGGGGGCGTTCGGTCTTCCTGAATGCGCCCGGTGCCGGCCCTCCAACAAGAGTTACCGGGGGGACCGGCCGCTCGGCGGTCGACCCACCCTCGAACGGAGCCGCCGAACGGGAAATGCGTGAAGAAGAGACGAGGCCTGTCAACAACGGGAACTGTGACTATACCGGGGTGTGGGAAAAAGCATCACAAAGTCGCGTCACCGTCGTTGCGTCGAGAACACCGCTCGTTTGCGCTGCAATGAAGGGTGGGGCACACACAAGACAAGACCGTACACCATGCAACAAGGAACAGTTAAATGGTTCGATGGCGAGAAGGGATTCGGCTTCATCGAACCCGAGGACGGAGGCGAAGATGTATTCCTCCACCACAGCAACATTACCGGCTCGACGAGGGGCGACGACCTGCGAGAAGGCCAGCAGATGGCGTTCGAGACTGAGCGAACCGAGAAGGGGCTCAGCGCGCTCAACGCCTCTCCCGTGGGGTAGATACGGGGCGACCCTCAACTTGATGAAACAGAGACCCGTCCCGTCTGGGGCGGGTTTTTCTGTTGCCCTGTGCAATCGCGAACTGGACAGACGGGCGAGGGGATTACCACGTGAGGATAAGGCGGCCAAATCCGCCGTCGAACCGCCGAGTTTTTTCTTTCTCCGAATGGTCCGCCGGAAAATCGTCGTCCGCGTCGATGTCGTAACTGACGCCGGCGACTATCCGGCCCTGAGGGAACCGGTACCCAAGATGGACGACGAGCGCATAGTCGCTGGGCCCGAAGCCCCAGTACTGCTTCGTCCAGGGGGCGAATACGAATCCCTGTCCCACCCTACTGGGGTCGTCGTCCGCGCTGTAGTGGCGCTGGAACGCGGCGTACTCCAGACCGACAAGCGGCCCGGTCTCTGGTTCGTAGAACAGGCGCCCCCGAAGTCCCCGCTGCCCCTCCTCATAGTCAATCTGCTGTGGAAGGAGAGACTCAGCGTAGTTGCGTCCGGTCTGCCGGTCGCTGTAAGTACCAACGAAGCCTCGTATCATGCCCCAGAATGGATCCCAGCGTCCCCGGAGAAAACCTCCGAATCGCTGGAACCGCTGGTGCGCCGTGTAGCGGCTAGAAACGGCGTCTCCCTTCCCCACGCGGCGCAGCCTGCTTGCGTCGCGCTTGTAGAAGAGGCCTCCAGCAAACTAGGCGTAGCGGTACTCCAGCAGCGCCCCCAGAAAATGAATCCGCCTGTGGTCCCGATACCGATACGCGGGCTGCCTCTGGGACTCGTAGGTTGCCCGGCTCATCGGCTGAACGCCCCCGGCGACCTCGCCCCGAAGTGGAAGGTGGGCGGGGGACGCATAGGAAAACGAGATGAGGTAGGGATGACGGGCGTAGTCCCGGATGACAGTCCGGTCATCCGGGCCAATGCCGAGCTGCTGATCGATGAGGTCGCTGTACAGGTTTTGAAACGTGAGGGCAACCTCGGCACGACCGAGACGGCGGCTCGAATACCGATAGAGGGCCGTCAGATCCAGGTCCCGCTTGTACTCTGAGAAGGTATGCCGGACGCCAAGGGTATGATGGGCCGCCGGCGACCACGCGTACTCCATCTCCAAGAAGGCCCTTGACGCCCGCCCATCCTGCCGGAGAACGGCATCGAAGGAAACCGTGCGGGAAGTGTCCATGAGGGCCTGACCCTGAATCCGGGAGACAAACGCCAGAAGGTCGCGACGGACGCTTCCGGTCCGGACGAGCAGGCTGTTTTCGGCCCGGCGTTGTCGGATAAACGCTTCGGAGGGGAAGCGCTGCGTGAGCATTTCGTGGGCGTAGTCGCGGGGGGTTTCCGGAGTGATGTGGCGAAAAAGCCCCCGATCGTAGAGGCGCCCCCCGATGTTGTGCCTCCGGTCCAGAACAAAGAGCCGGCGGCGGTCGGCCCACCCGGCCAGAGTGGTGCGGACCTCGAAGGAATCTCGAGGGGGACGTCGGAGCGAATCCGTGGGCTTTTGGGCGGCCGCCGGAGAAAGAGAAACCAGAGCAAATACGAGCGTGGCCGCAGCGATCCGAGAGGCTGTATGCAAGACACTGGTCACTGGTGGTCGCGTGCCATCTACAGGACGCTCCTTTTCGGACCCTCCGCTGACCAGCACGCCGACCCGGGGCGTGCTCGAACCCGCTCGACCGCTCTCCCTCGACCCCGAAGGTCGGCCCCGGGAGAGAGCCGCGCAACGTGGGGGACTAATCGTGGCGGGCAGCGGGGCGACACGGGAAGGTGCCGAGCGTCCTCGCGGTTGGAGCTTATGATTTGCTCGCATCGGACGCCTCCCGCAGTGCCCCGGCACACGCCTCGAGCCGGGCAGCAACACGAGCGGACTGTGCCGCCAGGGAGGGGAGCTCCTCGTCGCCGAGGTCGAGCGCCGGGTCGAGCTCCTCGTCGCGGAGCCGCCGGTCTAGCACCGTGAGTTCGGCGTAGCAGTCCTCGAGCACGTCCATCGCCGCCTGGACCGTCTCCGAAAACCCGGCCTCGGGGACGTCGTCACCGGCACGAAGATCATCAAAATCGGGCATGGGCTGTGAAAGGGTCGATCTGTGTTTGCGCCCAGATGGCATTGCGTGAGTCGGGGCCGCTCCCGGAGCGACCGCTCGGGAAGAGGTGTTCGCAAGTTACGAAACGTCGCAGGAAAGTCAAAGAGCCTCCGCGGACGGGCCCTGCATCATCGAGTCAGGAAGAGGAGCGGTAGCGGTATATCAAGCCCGAGAGGATGAGGGCCATCACGGTCCAGCCAAACTTGCCCGGGCCGAGGACCGTGGCGCCGACGACGAAGACCGACAGGGCAACCAGCGCGAGAAGGATGCGGGTCCGGAAGCGGGTCGTGGTTCCTCCACGGCCCTGGTTATTCGATGCGTCCCGTCGTAGAGCCATCGTCCGCGCGACAGATGATCGAGGGGAGGATGGGTTCGGGGACCGAGGCCGTCGAAGGAGGGGGACATCGGGGCCTGCTGAAACCGCGAGTGAAGCGCGAGCCTCCGCAACGGCGTTCAACGAGGAGCACCGACGGGGGCTGCGGGGACAAGAATCTGGCCCACAGGCGCTCACGAGTCGTATTCCCCGGAAATTATGAGGCCTTTCGGGCAGTGAACCGCGACCGATCTCCTTGGTGGAACTTGATCATTCCTTCGGCCTCCTCGCCGGTTCCGGGCTCCAACCAGCCCCCGCCGGTCACCGGATCCATCTCATCGCGTCCTTCCCAGGTAAACCGGAATCGGGGCCCGGAACCGCACTCTTCGATGTATCCGTCGATGGAGCCAGATACGAATCCGAACTGGAAGGATCCGGTGCCCCGTTCTTGGATCCGAATGTAGGCCTGGACCTGCCTGTTGAAGTAGTCCTCGTCCCACATTTCCATGTCGGTGATGTGCCAGGTTCCTGCTACGCCGGCGTGGTCGGGATCGTCGATCTCAGTCATTGGCGGAGAAGGGTCGGTCGTGGAGGGCGATGACGGGAGCGGAAACATCAGACCCAGGTTCAGCGGGCGTCCCCAGGCGGGGGGCGCGCAGTCCGAGGGCTGGCAGGTTGTAGGTCAGGCCAGAGGGCTTGGGAGGCCGTCCATCTGTGGACTCGAGCGAGCGCACATCTTCTATCGGTCGGAGCTGCTCCCCGTCCGGCGGACCATGACCTCTTCGCCGGTTTCGGTGTCCCGATAGACGTCAGTGCCGCCTTCGCTGCGAAGAAATTCCAAGTGATCGCTCGACGCGTCGGTCTTCTTGGTTCCAAAGCGCTCGGAGAGCGACCCGTCGTAGGACCAGTCGTCCGGGGTCATGAGCGTCTGATTGTCCGACCCAGCCAGGCGGCAGGCCACTACCCGTTCCGTCTCGGCCCCTGGGGCAGGGACCTTCCCGAGCGTTGCCCACTTGCAGGCGGCCGACAGGCCCTCCTGTTGGTCCGCGATCACGAAGTCGACGGCCTCTCCGTCGGCCCGGTGGGTTAGCCCCCTCGCGGTAAGGATCGAGGCGAACTGCTGGGCGTCCCTCGGGTCCATGAAGCTGACGCAGACCAGCTGCCCGTCCGCGCAGAGGGTCGTGCTCGGACAGTCTGCAACGAAGGCGTCCCAGCCGCCCTCGTATCTTTCGACGATCGGACGGGCGCGGACAATGACGGATATTCCTTCCACGAGGACGGCCATGGTTGAGACGATTGGAACAGCCAGAGCGGAGGAAGAGAGAGGCCTCGGCAAACCCGATGCAGTGGGGGACGACGCCGATGGGTCTCTGCTCTCTGATCTGTTAGATGCTACCGGACTCCGTCCAGAGAGATTCCGGCCTGCATGCGCAAAATGACGGCAGGGAGAGACGCTGGTTTCGTTGCTTGCATGGCCCCAACTCTCAGGGCCCCACTGCCTACGGCTGATGGTGCTCGGGGCGCCCTGTGCCCGGCGCCTTCAACGGCCCCATCATCACGGCAACTCGACCACGAGGCTCCTCGTTTCACTCGCTCGTCGCTCACCGTCTGTAGTCACCGCTTCCCACCAGGACACGATCACCTCTTCCTCATTATCGCCCAGAGGAATCTCCTGAAGAGGCACAACCTTCTCTTCTCCGGGCGGTATTCCATCTCGGTCGACAGAGGGGGGGACCAGGAGGAGGCGCGCACGGATGCGACGCCCAAACTGTCGAGTCCAGATGGTGTCCTGTCGCTGATTGTCGATACGAAGCCGGTCCTGATCGATGGTGGCAAGGACGTTGTTCGACTCCGTCCACTGGATGTCTTCTTGAGCATTGCAGCCCCAGAGAAAAGCTCCGAGGGCGAGCGCGAGGGCGGGGAATGCCGAGCCGATGGCCGGTAACGAGTTCATAGGAGGAGGCCGTTTTGTTCAAGCTCTCGTCTCTTTTCTAACACAGAGCCCCTCCAGTCATGACCAGTCTGAATTGGGAGAGCGTCCCTGATTTCGCCGAGGCCGGCGTCTGTCCGCACGACGGCGGCACGTGCTCCACTTCCCGTGCCCCTCCTCCACTCGGGTCGGATTGAGCAGGCCCACAAGTGGGATCGCTGCGTTTACATGGGATACCCGTCGAAGTCCGAAAGTTCGTTTTCGATCCGGTAGAGCTTGTCGCGGATGTTGACGAGTAGCTGGAGGGTGCGGGCGACGAAAAGTGCCCCGAATGCCCCAGCGAAGAGCGCAAGAATTGGGGGCTTTCCCAGTTCCGCCTCAAGCGAGGAGGGAAGCATGGCCGCCACGGTCCGTCCGGCACCGGGGAGCACCAGGAGGATTCCGAGGATCAGGAGAAGGCCCGACAGCACATATAGCAACCGATACAGGTACATGGATGTAGATCGTGCCTGCGAGTGGAACGGGCTCTCTGGTCTACCATGCGTCGGACACGAAGGGGCCTCGCGGAGGCCGTGAGTAGAATCTGAGAGCCCCGGCTTCTAATTTGGCCCGTGCGTCGGACTCCTTACTCGCCAGCCTCGGCCTCTCCGGTGCTGTGCCGCTCTTCTGCGTAGAGGTCCACCTGGATTTGGAGGGGCGTGCCGGTCGTGGATCCGAGGAGAGACGCGTCTCCCTTCCACGCCCCGACGTGAACGTGCGGGTTCCGGGAGTTGGCGTTGTTGCCGACCTTGGCGACGACCTGTCCCGGCTCGACCGTCTGGCCTTCCTCGACCTCTATTTCCCGAACGTGGGCGTAGGCGACGGTGAGACTGTCCTCCTGGTCCTCGAAGAGAATGATGCCGGGCTGTGCCTCCCGAATCATCGTCCCCGGAACGTTCGTGGTATCCGGCTCCACGACCCGAGCAACGGTGCCCCTAAGCGGGGCCAGCACGTCGCTGCGCCAGCCGTACCAATCCTCGTTTTGTTCACCCCCGGACCCAGGTCGGTAGGTCCGGGGAATCCCGTCGTCTCCGACTTTTTGTACCGTGAAGTCTCGGGCCAGCTGGTCGCCTAGTCGGAGCTGAGACCGGTAGGTGTGCTCCCGGGTGGTTAGGGAATACGTCTGTTTAGCGACCTTGATCGGCGGGTGGATGAGCACAGCCTGGGTCAGGGTGTCGTCTTCGAGATCCAACCCCCTCTGCGCCTTCGCCTGGCCGACCGCCAGGAGGGCCCCGGCAAACGCGATTGCGGTGCAGAGCAAGAGGTCGTTTCCAAGTGTATTCAAGGACACGCGCATCCGACGGAACGACTGAATTAGCGGTTTACAGTGACCCGCCCGAAAAACGGGCTTATAGAATCAAATGGCCTTGGCCTTGTTCGGACGCCAGGGTTCGTCCATAGAGGGGCCAAAATCCCTGTGGAGGGAGGCTGCGGAGGGAGAAAAGATATGTTTGAAATATGTGTGCTGGTTTGTATTATGGGTGTGCGTCGCGATTGACCAGCGTACCGATCGGCCGACCCACCTATGTCTCACGCTTTCCGGTTGACCTCCCCCGAATCGTCGAGCCATGGCCCGGTCGTGACGGTCGTTCGGAGGGCCCGCAGGGGCGTCGAGCGGCCCCGCCCGCTGTTTCAGCCAAGGGCGCCTGTCGGGGGCCCTCGTCCGCAGATGCCCACCTGGAGGCTTCTCCCGACCTCAGCCAGGAACTGATCGGCAAGTCTGCACCTCTGCGAAGCTGTAAGACAGCAACACTCATGAACCCTGTGTACGCTCTGATCGACTGTGAGAACTTCTATGTTAGCTGTGAGCGCGTCTTCGACCCTTCCCTCCGGAAAATGCCACTGGCCGTGCTCTCCAACAATGACGGGTGTATCATCGCCCGTTCGGAGCGGCTCAAGGAGGAGGGAGTGCCGATGGGGGCTCCTCTGTTCAAATGGGACGAGGAACTCGAGGAGATGGGAGCGGAGGTCTTGTCCTCCAACTACACGCTCTACGGGGACATGTCCCGCCGGGTCCACTCGATTCTCGGGGAGGAGGCCCTTCAGCTGGAGCGGTACTCGATCGATGAGGCGTTTCTTACGCTCCCAGCCCTGAAGCGAGAAAACCTCCAGCGCCTGGCCGATCGGATCCGGCGGAAGATCCTCAGGCAGGTCGGCGTGCCCATCCGGGTAGGCATCGGCCCGACGAAGACGTTGGCCAAGATCGCCGACGAGAACGCCAAGGCTCGAAAAAGGGTGGGCTGGGGGCAGGGCACCTACGTCTGCCCGCCGGAGCCGGAACTCGAAGAACTGCTGGAACGCGTTCCGGTCGGGGACATCTGGGGCATCGGCAGCGCCTACGAGGAGACGCTCCACGAGAAGGGCGTCGCCAGCGCCGCGGAGTTTCGGGCCCTGCCGGACCCGTGGATCCGAACGGAGATGACGGTGGTGGGCCTGCGGACGGCGTGGGAGCTGAGGGGCCGATCGTGCCTGGATCTGGAGCTTGTGCGCCCGGACCGGAAGACGCTGGTACGATCCAGGTCGTTCGGCGAACGGGTCCACTCCAAAGAAAATCTCCGGGAGGCCCTGGCAAAACACAGCCAGCGCGCGGCGGAGAAGCTTCGGGAAGAGGACCTGGTGGCGCGGGGCCTGGAGGTGTTCATCACGACGAAGCGGTTCGGCGATGGGCCCTACTATTCGAACGGCGTGGCGGGCGCTCTGGGGGCACATACGGCCCGAGGAGCGCCCTTCGTCGCGGCCTCTCGCCGGCTCCTCGAACCAATCTATCGGGGCGGCTACGGGTACAAGAAAGCGGGCGTGTGTCTGTACGACATCCGGCCCTCACGGCCCCATCAGGAAAGTCTCTTCGGGCGGGACCGCAAGGAGGATGAGGATTTGACGGCGGCCGTCGACCGGGTCAACCAAGCCTATGGAAAGGGAACGATCGGCCTTGCGGCCACCGGCCTCCCCTCCGAGCGGGCGTGGACGATGAGCCGACAGAAGCGCTCCCCGAGGTACACGACGCGGTGGGACGAGCTTCCCGTTGCGAGAGCATAGACGATTGGTTTCTCGCTCGCTCTAATTTTCGGCAGCTGAAGTGAATGCGCGATGGGCACGGCTCTCCACCTTGCGCTTCTCGTCCCGGTCGCGATTGCGCTCTTGAGTTCAGGGGCCACCTACTGGCAGGGGTGGGCGTACTTCTCGGAGGAGGGGACCCCGCACGATGCCGAGACCGAAGCAGTATCGATCATCGTGCCCCTCAGAGGGAAGCCTCACGGAATTGCGGACCTCCTAGATCGGCTCTTGGAGCAGGACGGCGTCGGCCCTGTCGAGGCCATCGTGGCCGTCGAGGAGGGTGCGGATCCCGCCACGGATCAGGTGCGAGCGCTCGCTAAGAGTCGTGATCGGCTTCGGGTCGTCGTAGCCGAGGAACAGGGGGTTTCGGGGACGGGGAAGATTGCGAACCTCATCGCGGGGGTGTCGGAGGCGAGGTACGACCGCCTCGTGTTCGTCGACGCCGACGTGCAGGTGGCGCCGGGGGCCGTCCGACGCCTCCTCGCTCCTCTGTCGGATCCGTCGGTGGGCCTTGTCTTTGCGGCGCAGGTGGGTGCAGACAGTCCCAATCTCCCCGCCGCGTTCAACCACGTGTTCGTGAACGACTCGGCCTTCCTGCACGGCGCTGCGGCCTACCGGGGCGAGCTTCCTGGGGCGGTGGGGGCCTTCATGGCCACCCGGCGCGACGTCCTGGAGGCCGTCGGGGGACTCTCCAGGTTCGCTGATCAGATCGTCATGGACATCCCGCTGGGCCAGGCCGTCCAGGGGGCAGGCTTCGACCTTCATCTTCTGAGGCGCCCGGTGCGCGTCGGCGGCGGCCCCGAAACGTGGCGCACCGTGCTGCGCCGGCACCACCGGTGGATGGTGACCATTCGGACCTATCTGCCGCGGTTTCCCGCCTTCGTTGCCGGCGCATCGCTGCCTGAAACGTGGTCGCTGGCCTTTCTGGCCACGGCTGGGGCCCTAGGAGCCCATGTTCCGCTCGGACTGGTTGGGCTCGGGGTGGTCCTTGCCTGGAAGGTTGGGAGCCTTGCGTTCGCGAACGCGCGCCTTGTTCGCGATGAGGGCCTCTGGCCCCGACTCTGGGTCGCGCTCGTGGCGGAGCTTCTGTGGCTTGGGGTATTCCTGTGGAGCCTCTCAACCAACCGTGTCTACTGGGCAGGCCGCCAGTTTGAGGTGGCACCGGACGGCACCAAGAAGCTTCTCGAGTCCTCTTCGCCCCAGGCGACGGAACGGTGAGGAGGGCCCCGCTGGTACACGGCGTCCCTCCAATGAGCCCCTCACGGTCGGTTCCCGTCGCGCTTTCGAGAGTTGGGCGGTTCGGGCGTTTGGCGGGAGATGGAGTGGCCTCCGGAAACGGCTTGGCCACGAAAAACCCGCCCTGAGCGGCGCTCAAGGCGGGCCTAGGGACAGCAGGACATCGGTAGCGTGGGGGGGATTTGAACCCCCGACCTCCGGGTTATGAATCCGACGCTCTAACCAACTGAGCTACCACGCCAGGTATGGAACTCGCACATTTGTATATGATCGGGCGTGCGCCCGGTGTTTCTCGGGTGGGGTGAAGAAGCAGTGGATGGGAGCACGCAGGTCGGCAGGGCACAAACCCCCGGGCCTAGCCCCCTCAGTTCAGATGGTCGACGTGGCGGAGGGTCGCCGGATCCATGAGACGGTTAATTTCGTAGCGCAGGACATCGCGCAGGTGCCAACCGTTGGGCAGCTCTCCCGCCGTCACCTCAACGAAGAGCGTGATTCGGCCTCGGGTTGCCCGTAGAGCATGCTTGTCCGTGGGGGAGCCGTCTGGACGGTACGACTGAAAGGTAAAACCACGGTGGGTGGAAGCACTCATGAGCCAGGAGAGGAAAAGGCCGTCAAAACAGCGACGTTCCGTTTCACGGGGCGACCGCGGCTGTGTTCAGCCCAGCGCCCCCCGTTGGATTCCTCGGGTATTGGGGTATTGGGATCACCGCCCGTGAACTGCACATTCCATCGGAGACAGAAGAAACGGTTCATCATACTTTGTGCGGATTTAGCCTCGTAGATGGCTTGGCGTTCCATTCTAAACCAGGATCGAGTCGTCGAGACGCTGCGCAGGGCTATGCAGCAGGATCGTGTCGCGCACGCCTATCTCCTGCACGGGCCTGATGGCGTGGGCAAGCGCGCAGTGGCCTACGAGATGGCCCGGGCGCTGCAATGTCCCGAGCAGACCGACGAAGCCTGCGACGACTGCCCGGTCTGCCGCAAGACGCGACGCATGGTCCATCCCGACGTGCACGTCCACCTCCCGCACCCGTGGAGTGACGAGGCGGACCGGGACGAGGAGGACATGGGCAAGCGAATTCGGCGGCTCGGCGAAAACCCGTACGCCGCCATCGACTACGTGCGGCGGCCGTCCCTCTCTGACCCTTCGGAGACCTCCAACCAGCAGGTCTACTACCGGATCGATCAGGTGCGGCAGGACGTGATCCAGCCCATGAGCCTGGCCCGGGGCGAGGGGCGGTACAAGGTGAACCTCCTGATCGACGCGGAGAAGATGCGGGAGGAGGCCGCGAACGCCTTCTTGAAGCTGCTGGAGGAGCCGCCCCCGCGAACGATCTTCCTGCTCACCACGAACCGGCCCGAGCAACTGCTTCCCACGATTCTGTCTCGGTGTCAGCGCCTGCGCTTCGACCCGCTCCGGCCGGAGACGATCGAGCAGGCCCTGGTGAACCGGGAAGGCATGGAGCCGGGCGCGGCGTCGATGCTTGCCCGCATGGCGGACGGCTCCTACAGCCACGCGCTTGAGCTCACCGAGAACCAGGACCTGACGACCAGTCGTGAGCTGGTGCTCGACTATTTCCGAGCGGCGTACGCGCAGAAGGTGGATCCCCTCAATCGCTGCGTCCAAGAGCTCCAGAAGCAGGGCCGTGAGCGTGTGAAAAGTGTCCTGCAGCTCATGCTCCGCTGGGTGCGGGATCTCATCCTGTATCGCACGATGGGGGAGGAGGCCCCGCTGGTAAACGTGGACCAGGCCGAGGCCGTGGCACGCTTCTGTGAGAATCTTTCCGACGCCGACCTGGAGCGCATGGTCGGCCTCGTGGAAGAAGCCATGGAGCTGACGGAGCGGAACGTTCGGGTCCCGCTCATCCTCATGTCCCTTGCGCAGCGTCTGGCCCAGGCCATGCGGGGCCAAAACGCACGATCGCTCTACGTGCCGCTCTCAGACGCAGAACTCCAGGCTGCCCCCTGAGAACCTGTTTGGCGAGACGCTCTGCGGCCCCCCCGGGGAGTACTCGGTCGCCGCGCTCCCGGCGCTGCGACTGCGTGGATCTCGCGCAAAATGGCTTCTGCACTCGCCCGGTAGTTCCCCTACAG
>NZ_JBDGQQ010000147.1:0-3802 GCF_042218895.1 Salinibacter sp.
CGGAAGGGCGGGGTTCTTTACTCTCCGTGGCAGGACCACCAAAACAAAAACGCCCCCGAATCGGCGTTTGCAGCCGTCTGAGGGCGTTTGCGGGGGTGGGCGGTGCTGGATTTGAACCAGCGACCCCCTGCTTGTAAGGCAGGTGCTCTAAACCGCTGAGCTAACCGCCCGGGCAATGGCGAGTGACGAAGTGCGAACGTCGAATGAGGAGACGTATCTGAAAAGACCGGGCCGCACCGGTCATTCGCCACTCGGAATTCGCAATTCGACACTGGAAGGCGGAGCGGGAGACGGGGATCGAACCCGCGACCTTCAGCTTGGGAAGCTGATGCTCTGCCACTGAGCTACTCCCGCTTCTAAGTGTGCATCTCCGCTGAATGCAAAGCTCGGGCGTCAGTTCCGCGGCACAATTCGGGGGCAGCCCGCATTTTGACGGTGTCTTTGTCCGCCAGAGACAAAACAAGGTAGCGCCCCTGTCGTTACAACTTACTCCGATGTTCTTCACGCACGGACTCCACGACTTATGCCAAAGCGTACCTACCAGCCCAGCAAGAAAAAGCGCAAGAAGAAGCACGGCTTTCTTGAGCGGATGAAAACAGAAGAAGGTCGAGAGATCATCAAGCGCCGCCGCAAGAAGGGGCGCGAAAAGCTCTCGGTCAGCGACGAGGACTCCGGCAAGCCCGTGTGAACGGCCCACTGTGTCCAATCCCTCCGCACGCAGCGAGGAGCGCCGCCTCACCTTTCCCCCGTCGTACCGCCTGAAACGACGGCGCCTCATTCGGTCGCTCTTCGACAAGACCCGCGATGACGTCCAGACCGTCGCGGTAGGCTGCGTTCGGGTGTTGTACCGCGTCGTCGAGCGGGATGCGCTTAGGTACGACGTGCCCTTGCAGGTGGGGTTCGCGCCAGGCCCCCGCGCTGAGAGCGGTGTGGAGCGCAATCGGATTCGGCGACTCCTCAGAGAGGTCTACCGGGTGCATCAGTACACCCTGGTAGACCTTTTCTTGTGTCATCCCGACGAGGCGCTCATCGTCATGATTCTATTTCGAGGCGCCCCCGAGCAGGCAGACGAGTGTGTCGAGCGCGATCTGCCGCGGGCCATGGAGCGTGTGGCTTCCCGCTTCGAACGCCCTCCTGATTCGGCACAGTGACCGAACAAGGATTTCTCCTATAAATTCGTCGATCTTGAAGTGCCCATGGACATGTCGTGCGGGTCCACACGTATGCACTAGCCTTGCTCACTCTCTCAGTGTAGACCTCGCAGGGACTGTCCCCTGCGCGTTCGTCGGTGTGCCAACCCGCACTCACTAATCTCTTCTCGTCCCTTGACTTCTCCGCTTCGCAACCAACCCGCGCCGGAAGATCAGCGGAACGTTATTATCGCGACCATCCTGGTCGCGGTGATCCTGTTCGCCTGGATGTTCTGGATGAGCCCACAGCAGCCGCGGCAGCAGCAGGCTGGCGCGCCTGCCGACACCGCGGTCGCCTCGGACACGGCGGGAGCCGCAACCGCACCGCAGCCCGACACGTCCTCTGAGTCGGCAGGCAAGTCGGCGGAGGCCGGCACAACCCCGAACGAGGCCGAGGCCCCTCCAACCGAGCCCCCCTCTCCGACGCCTGCAGCGGACCGGTACGCCTCCCTCTCCGCGCTTGCCGCTGACTCGATTACAGCTTCTGCGGCGCGCGGCACAAACCGGAAAATCGTCGTTCAGACGGACGTCTACACAGCAGTTCTCTCCACCAAAGGAGGCACCCTCCAGCGCTTCACGCTGGAGAAGTACAAGCAGTTCAACCAGGAGGATCCTGTTCAACTCGTCGACACCACGACCACTGGGGCCCTCTCGGTCGCCTTTAGAACCCCCACGGGCCGCCTCGTCGACTCGCGTGATCTCTACTTTACCCCGAGCACGGAGGCAGACACGATTCGCGTTGAGGGAGCGTCAACGACCATCACCTTCGAGGCGTCCCTCGGCGACGGTGTCCTTCGCCAAGCCTACACCTTTCATCCGGACAATTACGACCTTGGCCTCTCTGTCCAGCAGGTGAGGCCCGCCAGCTTTGCAACCTCTGAGGGGTACGAGCTGGTCTGGCACGGGGGCGTCCCGTACTCGGAAGGGGGAGAGGAAGACGAGCTCAGGTTCACTGGGCTCTACGCCCAGAGCGAGGGCACGATTACAAGCCTCACGCTCTCGAGCAAGGACCACAGTGAGAAGCACGTTGACGGCTCCATCTCGTGGCTTGCGGTCAAAAACAAGTACTTCACTGCCGCGCTGATGCCGGACGACCCGGATCGTCCCCGCGGCGCCTCTCTCGTCGGGGATAAGGTATCGCAGGCCACCAGTGCGGCCGCCGTGAAGAACCTCACGGGGCGCGTCCAGATGCCGCGGCCTCGGGGCAAGGCGGATGTCGATGAATTTCATCTCTACGCCGGCCCAATCGATTACTACAATCTCGCCGATTACGGGCGAGGACTGTACGGCATGGTAGACTACGGATGGGACTGGTTCGAGTGGATTACCAAGCCGCTCGCCAAGTACCTGTACATCCCGATGCTCACCTACCTCGGGAGCGGCCTTCCCTCGTGGCTGTTTGGGGGCGGGATTCCGTACGGGATTGTCGTCATCCTGATGGCCATTTTCATCAAGACCCTGGTCTACCCCCTCACGAAGTCGTCGTACCGCAGCATGGCGAAGATGCGGGAGTTGCAGCCGAAGATGCAGGAGATCAAGGACAAATACGACGACGAGCCTGACAAGCAGCAGGAGGAGATGATGCAGCTCTACCGCGAAACGGGGGTTAACCCGATCGGGGGATGTCTGCCTATGTTTCTGCAGTACCCCATCCTCATTTCGCTCTACCAGTTTATTCCGAAGTCCATTCAGCTTCGGCAGAAGAGCTTCCTCTGGGCGTCCGACCTCTCGGCGCCCGACAAGATTTTGGAGCTACCGTTTACAATTCCCTTCTACGGGGACTACGTTGCGGGCTTCACGCTCCTCATGGGACTCGCAATGATCGTCACGATGCGCGTCCAGACGACCGGCGGAGGCGCTGCGGGCGGACAGGCCAAGATGCTCCAGTACGCGATGCCGGCGGTCATCTTCTTCATCTTCAACCGGTTCGCGTCGGCCCTCAGCCTCTACTACCTCTTCTACAACATCGTCACGGCGGCCCAGCAGAAGTGGATCAACATGCAGCTGGAGAAGGAGAAGGACGAGGAAGGCAAGCTCACTGCGGGTGGGGACGGGGAAGCCGAGGGGGAAAAGGGATTCTTCGGCCGGATCATGGAGCGGGCTGAGGAGGCGCAGAAGCAGCAGCGATAGCGCGTTAGAACGTTGAACGTTCGTGCGTTGGAACGTTCAACGGATAACGTTCCAACGTTCAACGATGAGTCAAACCGATACGATCGCGGCCATTGCCACGGCGCGGGGGCGGGCGGCGCTGGCGGTGGTGCGCACGTCCGGACCCGAGGCAATTGCGGTCGTGGATGATTGCTTTCGGGGGACGGAGTTGACGGAGGTGGAGAGCCATACGGCCCACGTCGGCTTTCTGGTCGATGAGAACGGGGAGGACATCGACCAGGTCGTGGCCACGGTCTTCCGGGCTCCCAACTCGGCCACGGGCGAGAACGTCGTGGAGGTGTCCTGCCACGGGGGCGACCTGGCGCCGAAGATGGTCCTGCAGAGCCTCCTCGACCACGGCGCCCGCATGGCCGAGCCCGGCGAGTTTACGGAGCGCGCCTTTCTCAACGGCAAGATGGACCTGGCGCAGGCCGAGGCGGTGGCCGACCTCATCGACGCCACCT